>NZ_JEYB01000073.1:0-14601 GCF_000582255.1 Acinetobacter sp. 1566109
AGAAGCACGCCGTGAATTTTTAAGTGCTGTACCAGAAAGCTACTAATATAGTTTTACTGCAAAAAGCCCGACAATGTTGGGCTTTTTTTATAGCTAAACGCTATAAATCTTCAATCCAACTCTATAAAACATAACAATTAAATTAGATGATTTTTGTTATAAAAGTACGCATCTTTCTTTTTAAATGATTTATGAGCGAATCATGCGATTTAAAAAAATTTCTTACTTACTTTTACCTTCTCTTTTTATTTTTAATACCTCAATTTATGCGGGCAATACTTCTAAAGACCAAGAAATTAAACAATTGGTAGATCAAAATTTTAAACCCTTATTAGAAAAATATAATGTGCCGGGTATGGCGGTAGGTGTTATTCAAAACAATAAAAAATATGAAACGTATTATGGTCTACAATCCGTTCAAGATAAAAAAGCTGTAAATAGCAATACCATTTTTGAGCTAGGTTCTGTCAGTAAATTATTTACTGCGACGGCAGGTGCTTATGCAAAAAATACAGGAAAAATCTCTTTTGATGATACGCCGGGCAAATACTGGAAAGAGTTAAAAAACACCCCAATTGATCAGGTCAATTTACTTCAACTTGCCACCTATACAAGTGGTAACCTCGCTTTGCAATTCCCAGATGAAGTACAAACAGATCAACAGGTTTTAACTTTTTTTAAAGATTGGAAACCTAAAAACCCTATCGGTGAATATAGACAATATTCAAACCCAAGTATTGGCCTATTTGGGGAAATAGTTGGTTTATCAATGAAGCAGCCTTTTAGTCAGGTCTTGGAAAAAACGATTTTTCCGGACCTTGGCTTAAAACATAGCTATGTCAATGTGCCTAAAACTCAGATGCAAAACTATGCATTTGGCTATAACCAAGAAAATCAGCCAATTCGAGTTAACCCTGGCCCACTCGATGCCCCAGCATACGGCGTCAAATCGACCCTACCCGACATGCTGAGCTTTATTCATGCCAACCTGAACCCACAGAAATATCCGGCAAATATTCAACGTGCAATTAATGAGACACATCAAGGTCGCTATCAAGTAAATAGCATGTATCAGGCACTCGGTTGGGAAGAGTTTGCTTATCCGGCAACGTTACAAACTTTATTAGACAGTAATTCAGAACAGATTGTGATGAAACCTAATAAAGTGACTGCTATTTCAAAAGAACCTTCAGTTAAGATGTACCACAAAACTGGTTCAACAAATGGTTTCGGAACCTATGCCGTATTTATACCTAAAGAAAATATTGGTTTAGTCATGTTAACCAATAAACGCATTCCAAATGAAGAACGCATTAAGGCAGCTTATGCTGTGCTGAATGCAATAAAGAAATAATTTTTCCCTAAAACAAAAAGAGAGAAATAGTCTTCATCTATTTCTCTCTTTTTTATGAATATATGATTTAAAAGAACCAAACATATCCAAGACTTGATTTCATCCAGTCCAGATGATTCTGTTTTTCATAATCCCAATTAAGCCGAATAGCATTATTGCTATTAATGACATATTGCCACTGTGTATTTAAACGTAAGTTCCATTGGTTTTTGTCTTCCCAATATGGCAACTCCACTTGCACCACTGAGTTAAACTTTTCAAACCACTGATTCATACACCCTAATGTCGGCCCTACTCCTACACGCCAACCTTTATCTAAATTTGAACCCGCTTGGACGTAAGTTTGTACCTGCCCATAGCAAATATGTTTGCGCTCATAATCTGCAAGACTGTAACCAACCTGAGCATTAAAACTCGCGACGCCATGCTGCTTTGCATCACTATAAACACCGTCTTGAACCGCTTCCTGACGCCAACCTAAGTTAAATCCCCAAGTCAGCGGTGTTTTAAATGGTTGAATCGGGTTATAGGAGTTCACCTCTAACAGATCAAGGTGTTCAAGTTTTAGATGATCGTTACGCCACTGCGCATTACCATTTAAAAATAATAATTGAGTACCAGCACGGTATCCGCCTTGAGGATCTATTAAGTCATGATAAGCCTGTCTATGACCTATCTCGATAAACTTGTCACCTTGCACTTCGCCCAGTTTTAGTGAAACATTACGTGCATTATGGCCTTGTGTTGGCTCAGTAGAAGGTCGTTTAGGTTCTTGGCGCTGTTTATCTAAATCAATCTGACTTCGTAGTGCTAAAAGCTGTCTAAGCTGTGGCTGGGCAAAGCTTTCTTCAACTTTGCGACCAATAAATTGTAGATATAAATCATCGTAAGCCATCTCAAGGATTTTGGCCTGATCTGATGGGCTAAATGATTTAAGTGTTTCTGTAGACTGTTGAATTGGCTTCATTGCTACTTGATGAGCTACTTTTGCTAAAGACGCACCATGTTGATGAGCTTGGGCCAATAATTGAGTTTCTAAAGCGGGTCGATAAACAGGAGCTTTGGTGAGCCCTTGCTGTTGCATCGCTTTAATGGTTTCCATTGGAATGGAAGCATAATTAAACTTCTCTTGTAGATGAGACTCAGGTTTAACTAAATCGACTAAGCCCAGTAACCGATAGGCACAGTTGTCACTTACAAAGTAATAAGGAAAGCTCACATGTTGCATTTCCCAAATATGGCTCACCAAAAAACGTGTTTCTTCAGGAGATAGATTTAACTCATATTCCCATAAATCACGGCTTTCAAAATCACCATACTCTTTTACCTTACGATAATAAGGCATAAGTGAATATTCACCCGGATACTGCCCTGTTAAGCCTTTCCAAGCATATGACCAGTTGTCATTGCCTGCGACAGTGGCTGCATAATTTACAGCGTAAGAAACGAGGTTTAACTGCTTTTGATCTTTAGGGTCTAAGCGCAATAAGGTATGACCAAACATTGAGCTTGGATTGCCCATAAAGTCAGTCGCATAAATTAAAGTCGCTTTATAAGGCTTAATCTGGCCAATCCAGTTTTCAAACTCTGAACATTTTACTTGCGGCAATTCATTTTCTTGAATGCCTAATTGCTTTATAAGCCACTGACTACGTGCCGGAAATTTACAACGTATTGACTGGTTGTCTGGGGCTGGTGTAAATAATGCGGCGATATCAGCTTTCTGTTCTTCTTTTAAATTATTTTTCCCATTTGCAGCAATAAAATAACCTGAATAACTTACTTCACTCTTCTGGTTTTTATTGGCATACATGAGCCGTTGCCATGTAATGTCTTGATCTAATTTTTTTTGTTCTGCAATAGACCAATAGTTTTGAATAGATGGATTTATTTCTGCTGAATACGCAATATTAACTGCCAATGAGGCAAAAATTAAAGCAACCGATTTCATTAAGCTCATCAATTTTTATCATTAAATATAAGAAAAACCCTGCCGAATGGCAGGGTTTTCAATTTCAAACTTATACGTAAGCTTTTAAAACTTCGTCTTTAGCCATTACGTTTTGTAATGATGCTAATACTTGAAGTGTGTTTTGGTTGTTTGTTGAATAGATTTCACCGAAGTTTGCTTTTGAAACTTTGAAGAAACGGTCTTTGTCTTGTGGTTTAATTTGCATTAACTCAGCAAGTACGTTCAGGCTTTCACCTTGGCCTACAGCCATATCACGCGCTAAAGCTTCTGCATTTTCATTTGTGAAAGTAACAACTTGAGCTGTTACTGTTCCGCCTTGACGGCAACCTAAAGTACCGAAAGTAATACCTAATAATTGGTTAGTAAAAATACCGTTTGTTGTTGCAGCAAGAATTTTAGGCACCACTCCTTTTTGGCCAGCCCATACTTGCGTACCCACACCACAACCTACATCGTTATCAGCCATAGCAACACTTGAACCAGCTGCTAACAAAGCAGCTAAAGCTAATTTTTTTAACATAGATGTATATCTCCAAAATCATTATTGATTGTTTCTTATGTATTGTTATGTGTAACTATTGTTACACCCTTCAAAGATAGCGATATGCTTGTCATTTAGCAATTAAAAATTAAATAATATGATAAAAAGTAAAAAGGAAATTTTTATTTTAAATTCCAATTACCTTGATTATCTCGATGACCTAATATTTTAAGAACTAATACTAAACTTAGTAGTAATAATAAATACCATGAACCAAGTTTACCCCATCCCACCATATGCCAAGCATTGATCTGACTTGGATAAACCCAAATTTTATAAAATGTACTAATATTTTCAGCAACCCAAATTATGAATGCGAGTGTCACCAACACAGGAAGCATTGGAGTTTTAAACTTACGTTCATTTATTTGAAAATAAAGTGTAGTTTTCCAGAAAATATAAACACTAAAAGCAAATAAAATATAGCGAATATCTGGTATAAAAAATTTACTCATAAAATTAATATATGAGAAAAATGCGAGAAAAAGCATACTTCCAAAACTTGGAAGTTTTTCAAAAGAAACTTGAAATAAACGGATTGAGCGAGCAAAAAAGCTACCTACAGCCGAGTACATAAAGCCTGCAAATAAAGGCACAGTAATAATTTTAAACACAGCAGGCTGCGGATATTGCCATGAAGCAATGCCAGGGTGTGTCAAAAAGATTTCCATGACCATTGCCATGATATGAAATAAAGCAATGACCTTGGCTTCTTGCCAAGACTCAAGCTTTAAATACAACAGGCAAATCTGAATAATGAGTGCATAGATGAGTAAATAATCATAACGATAAAAACCCATATATTCATGGCTTCCCATCGGCGCGGTTAAAGCAAAAGCAATTAAAAGCAAAATACCAAACAAGGCTGCCGAAACAGCCTTGCCAATAAATTGAAAGGTTAAAGAGAGATATTGCACAAAAAACTATCCTAGATATTTAGCACTATACTCATGTACTGTATCTACAAAGATTTTTGGCTGGGCCGGATCTACCCATTGGGTAATGCCATGGCCTAAGTTTGCAACATAGCCTGTCTTCTCACCATTTGCATAAGCATCATCTAGCATGGCTTTCACTGCTTTTTCAATTGAAGCCGCTGAACCATATAAAACAGCCGGATCAAGGTTTCCTTGTAGGGCAACACGGCCTGCTACAGTTGTACGAGCTGTATTTAATGGTGTGGTCCAGTCTAAACCTAATGCATCTGCACCTGTTGTAATCATTGGCTCTAGCCACTGACCACCACCTTTAGTGAATACGATGACAGGAATACGGCGTCCATTTTTTTCACGTTGCAGACCTGCAATAATCTTTTTCATATAGTTCAGCGAGAACTCTACATATTCACGGTGTGCTAAAGCCCCGCCCCAACTATCAAAGATTTGAATTGCTTGAGCGCCTGCATCAATTTGCGCATTTAGATAATCAATGACTGAATCTGCTAAATGGTCAAGCAACGCATGCAAAACTTCCGGCTGGGGATACATCATTTGCTTGGTAAAACGGAACTCTTTGCTTGAACCACCTTCAACCATATAAGTCGCCAGTGTCCAAGGGCTACCCGAAAAACCAATGAGTGGAACCTGACCACCTAAAGCAGAGCGAATTGTGCTTACTGCGTTCATGACATAATCAAGATCAGATTTAGCATTTAACTTAGGTAAGTTTGCTACATCTTGTTCAGTACGAACCGTTTTATGAAACTTAGGGCCTTCGCCTGTTTCAAAATAAAGGCCTAGTCCTAATGCATCTGGAATCGTTAAAATATCTGAAAATAAAATTGCTGCGTCTAAATCGTAGCGACGCAAAGGTTGTAAAGTTACTTCACAAGCAAACTCTGTATTTTTGCATAAAGATAGAAAGTCACCAGCTTTTGAGCGTGTTTCCCGATATTCAGGCAAATAACGTCCTGCTTGGCGCATCATCCATATTGGAGTGGTATCTACAGGCTCACGTAATAAAGCACGTAAGAAACGATCATTTTTAAGTGTCGTCATTGCCGATCTCTATCTTTTTCATGTGGCAGCATCATATCAAAAAGGTGAATGTTTTTATAATTTCAATTTCATACAAAAAACTTGTCAATCTACTAAAAAATGCATATTTACACAAAAGTCTACTGCAAGAAGCTCGGTTTTCTGCAATACTTGCAACATGTTACATCGGGTTTATTGATCTTCCTTTAATGATTAAATTCACCAATACTTAAATACGCATACATTGCGTTATCGGTGATTTTATAAACTTTAGGATCAGTCTCCTTACCCTATTGCTTATATGAAAATTCTTAAGGTTGAATTACATGTTTGTTCGCTCATTACTCGCTATGAGTTTAAGTTGTATTATTGCTAATGTTGCTTTGGCTGCGTCAACAACTGAGCAACCAGTCACTCCTAAAAAAGTATCTGCTCCTGTAGAAGATCCGATTGATCCGCTTGCTGTAGATGCTGCTTCAACTGTTAAAGCCCAAACTCAAGCTCAAGCCCAGACACAGATTACAGCTCAAGAACAAAATGACTTAAATCGAGCGTCTACAACATTACAAAATTTACAAAAAGCTGAAGATCCAAATGCCGATTCAGGTATTGCTGCTTCAGAACCAACAGCGCCAGCTAAAACAACAACAGCATCTAAGACTGCTACTTCTGCTCCAGCCGTTTCATGGACATTAGATGGCTTAAACAATGCTGAGTGGTACGAAAATATTGGTAAAGGTCAATTACCAGTTTATGCACGTGCCCATGTCATGCTAAACAATGCGCATGCTTCACCGGGTGCAATTGATGGTATGAGCGGTAAAAACACGCTTAAAGCAATTGCATCTTTCCAGCAAATGAATGGTTTATCACCTACTGGTGAACTTACTAAAGAAACTTGGGATGCGCTTGTTGCAAAACAAACAAAACCAGCATTTATTGAATACACCATTACTGATGCAGACCTCAAAGGTCCGTATGCTGAGTCAATTCCTTCTGACTATGCATTACAGGCCAAAATGAAAGGTTTGTATTACACTCGCGTGAGTGAAATGTTGGGCGAGAAGTTCCATATTGACGAAGGTTTCTTAAAGAAACTAAACCCGAAAGCAACCTTCAAAAAAGTTGGTGAGAAAATTATTGTTCCTAACGTACGCAATGACTTACCAGAAGACATTCATTTAATTATTGCGCATAAAGGTGCTAAACAGTTGTATCTGTTTAATAGCCGCAATCAAATGATTGCCTCATTTCCTGCAACAATTGGCAGTACTGATACGCCATCTCCGACCGGTACTTATAAGGTAGTTGGTGTTGCGCGTAACCCTTGGTATAGCTATTCACCTTCGAACTTCGTACAAGGTAAAAACTTAAAACCACTTTCTTTACCACCAGGTCCTAACGCTCCTGTAGGTAACATCTGGATTGGTTTAAGTAAAAAATCATTCGGTATTCACGGTACACCAAACCCGTCTTTAATTTCTAAAACTGCATCACACGGTTGTATCCGTTTAACAAACTGGGATGCTAACGATTTAGGTAATAAAGTACGTTCAGGTGTCACTGTTAAATTCTTAGAATAATCTTTTAAAAGAAAAAGCCTGCTTTATGCAGGCTTTTTTATATCTAAAATTTAAAACGAAAATTTCTAGATGTCTTGATCATATTAAAAACGCAACAATATGTTGCATCTACTCTATTTTTAGCTTGTTTCTACAGGTTTAACATATTCCTTAAGAGATCAATAATAATTTGAGGAGATCGAGTCATGAATGCTTATTTGCATCGTAGTGAAGATCGTGGTCATGTTAAAGCAGGTTGGTTAGAGTCTTACCATAGCTTTTCATTTGGTAACTGGTATAACCCTAAATATATGGGTGTAAGTGCATTACGCGTGATTAATGACGACCAAATTGATGCCCATAACGGTTTCGGCACTCACTCTCATGACAACATGGAAATTTTAACATGTGTGCTCGATGGTGCAATTTCACACCGTGACACGATGGGAAATGAAGGCCAAATTAAGGCAGGTGAATGGCAACTTATGAGCGCTGGTACAGGCGTGGCTCATAGTGAAATTAATAACACTGATACACCCGTACATCTATTACAAATCTGGATTATTCCAGACGTAAAAGAAGCCGAGCCAAATTACCAACAAATTAGTTTGGACCCACGTAAAGATCCAAATAAATGGCATTTAATTGCAGGCCCCGATGCAAATGCCCCAATGCACATCCGCCAAAACGCAGAGGTCAAATCTGCTGTATTGGAAAAAGGAAATGAACTTCCTATTGAAACATCAAAACGCGTAAATTACGTTCATGTCATTTCAGGTGTAATTCGTATTGGTGATCAAGAAGTTAAAGCGGGTGATGCTTTAGTGTTTGAAGATAACGCCGTGATTCATGCACTTGAAGACAGCCAATTCATTTGGTTTGATTTACCTTAAATAACTAAAAGCCCTTTTATATGAAAGGGCTTTTTTAATCGCTTCCTCCGCCCCCATCGCAACTCCCTGAGTCTGAAGACGATGAACAATCATTTGAATAATTAGAGCTATGATGATGACTAGAACTATTATCGTGTAAATGATGTGTTGAAGATGAATAATCATGATCACTCGATGGCGAATAACTTTTTAAATTTCTGAGTAGCGCGATTAAACAGATCAGTCCAATACTCGAAAAAATGGCTATAAATATAATAATAAATAACTTCAAATAACGACCTCCTTGATAAGGCTATAGAGATACTTATTGTGTCCCTATCCATTTATTTAAATGAGCTATGTTGAATAAACAAGTTGTTTTTTGATAGATAAGATCAATCTATTAAGTTTCTTTTACATACAAATAGGCACTGGCTCTTGATATACCTAAATGTTGTGCCACTGTCTCGACAGCCTTTTTAATATCTAACAAACCGTTATTTTTTAACTCATGTACTAATTGTTTACGCTCATTGAGTTTTAACATACGCGGTGTCGTAGCATGCTTTGAGGCAAATTGGTCAATATATCTTCGAATTGCCTCTGTACCATTCGGTTCTAAATTTTCAATAATGTTGTCAGTTTCAATTTTAGTAAACTGCTCTAAAGCGCTTTGCATCCCCCTAAATAGGGTTAAATCAATATTCATACATAAAGCGGCTACATACTGGCCTTCTTCATCTTTAATCCCAATAGACGTACTTTTGGCAGGACGGCCATCAGCAAACTGGTTTGCATAGTTTGAAATGAGGTTTGGAAACTCTGGAGACATGATTCTAGCCAACCCTAACTCAGTAGCTGGATCTCCAATTTTTCGACCAGATAAATTGTTATGTATAGAGAGTATGGCATGCTCAGGATTTGTTAAGTCATGGACAACGACCTCACAAAAAGGAAATAGCGTTTCACTTAACCCCTTCGCGATGGTATCTAGTTGAGTGAGCAAATGTTTATCACGATTTCCCAAGGTATTTCCTCCAAATGACTTACTTACTATTTCAAACTTTAGAATGAAGCATGTAATAGTAATTTAGACTTTTTATCTAATTTTAAACTTAATGTAAATCAAAATCTTATATCTCATTGTTATCACATTAGAAAATAAAATTAGACATTTTATCTAAACATATATATTTTATCTAAACAAGGCTACTATCTTGTGTATTCCTTGAGCAATACCAAATCTTGCATCCGAAAACATGAATAGAATTAGGTTTAATTATGAAAAATTTAACCCTTCCCACTTATGAAGATGTCGCAGCCGCTGCTGAACGTATAAAAGGTTTTGCAAATAAGACTCCTGTTTTAACTTCACGTACTGTTAATAATGAATTTAAAGCAGAAGTATTCTTTAAATGTGAGAATTTTCAGCGAGTTGGTGCTTTCAAATTTCGTGGTGCAATAAATGCGCTTTTACAATTCAATGAAGCTCAGAAAAAAGCTGGCGTGGTCGCTTTCTCTTCGGGAAATCATGCACAAGCGATTGCGCTCGCATCAAAAATTCTTGGTATTCCAGCAACAATCATCATGCCTAAAGATGCCCCTGCTGCAAAAATGGCAGCGACCCGAGAGTACGGCGGTAATATTGTTGAATTTGACCGTTATACCGAAGATCGGGAAAAAATTGGTAAAGAGATTGCCGAAAAAAATGGCTTGACACTCATTCCATCTTATGACCATCCACATGTAATTGCTGGGCAAGGAACGGCTGCAAAAGAGTTATTTGAAGAAGTCGGCGAATTAGATTACCTATTTGTATGTTTAGGTGGTGGCGGTTTATTGGCTGGTTCTGCCCTGTCTGCTCGCCAGCTTTCTCCGAACTGTAAAATATATGGCGTTGAACCTGCTTTAGGAAATGATGGGCAAATGTCTTTTAGAAAAGGAGAAATTGTTCATATTGATACACCGCAAACTATTGCCGATGGTGCTCAAACGCAATATTTAGGTAAATTAACATTCCCTATAATTCAACAAAAAGTTGATGATATTTTGACAGTCACAGATGAAGACCTCATTAGCTGTATGAAGTTTTTTGCTGAAAGAATGAAAATGGTCGTTGAACCGACAGGATGCCTCGGATTTGCTGCTGCGCGTAATTTAAAGCATGAGTTAAAAGGCAAACGTATAGGCATCATTATTAGTGGTGGCAACGTTGATATTTCTAAATATGTAGAGTTTTTATCAGCTTAATAAAAGCCAATGTCTATCTAGGATGTCCGTTAATGCGTCATAGATAGGCATTACATGCTACTCGCCTCTCGACGTGTTCGTGTCTTAATTTAAATAAACTTTTGGAGATATGATGAGATTTATTTCTGAGTCTGAATCTTCTGCTCTCATCAATCATGAACTGGCTTATGACGCCATTTACCAAGCTTTAATTGCTGCAACTCAACCTGACACTAAAAGTTTTGCTGTAGTTCATGGTCAAGGGTCCGATAGCAAAAATACCTTTAGTGTTAAGTCATCGGCGACCGAGCATTTGGCTGGCCTTAAAGTTGGTTCTTTTTGGGAAGATAACCCTAAAAACGGTTTGCCTCGCCATAACGCGCTCATTTTATTATTTAATCAAGCCAATGGAAAAATGGCAGCTGCCATCGAAGCAGGCAAAGTCAACGCATTTCGTACAGCCGCTTCTAATGCAATTGCGACCAATATATTGGCAAGAAAAGATTCAAAGGTATTGGCTATATTTGGTACAGGAAATCAGGCCAAATATGAGTGTGAGGCTTTAGCAAGAATTAGAAATTTCGACCAGATTTTTATAGTCGGACGCGACTCAAATAAAGCTGAAAATATGGCAGATGCCCTCAAACATTTAGGCGTTAAGCTTAACATTACCGGTGCAAAAGAAGCCTGTGAACAAGCCGATATTATTGTGACCGCAACTTCTTCGCACACTCCTCTTTTTAAAGCTGAATGGGTCAAAGCTGGCACTCATATTTCATCGATGGGTTCTGATAAACAAGGCAAACAAGAACTTCCGCCAGAGCTATTTTCACATAGTGGTTTATTTTGCGACCTTAATGTCCAGTCTAAACTCATTGGTGAATTTCAACATACGCCTGAGACTGCAACCTTAATCAATATAGGTGATGTGCTTTTAGCAAATGCGCAAGGTAGACAATCTCAGGAACAAATCACAATTTATGACAGTTCAGGCTTATCGATCCAAGATTTATATATCGCTCAGAAAATTTTAGAAATTTCTTAATATTGATCATTTAACTGCATCGTTTAGGCTAATGCAGTTAAATGTAAAGCATGTTCCTTTTCATAATGCTTTACTGAATTTTATTTTTAAAATCAGAATGAATCTTGAGTAAAAACTTTGGCAAAAGACGCGATATATTGCTCAGCCTTAGCCTCATAATTTTGAAAACCCGCATCAAATACCCATCTTTCAATTTCAGATTTTTTAACTAATTTTTGCAAATAAAGCTGATGATGGCGGTCTAATTCTTCTTTTAAACTTCTTAGCATGAGTTCATTTAAACCAGTAGGAGGATTCAGACCTGTATCTAAAAGACTCGGCGCAAATGCCACACTTTTGAGTTCCAATTGATGCGCTGTTTTTATAGCAGTTTTTATCGCAGTCTCGATTCGCTCTATCATGAAATCTTCTGGTGACCCCATGCCTATAAGCAAAACTTTAGTTGCCTGTATGGTTGAAGGCGTTTGATTTATTAAAAGAACATCATTCAGTTTTGCACTAAACCAGTTATTTTTCCGTATTTCATATAGTCTTCCGTTTAGAGCTTCATCTAAATGCGCCAAACCACCCGAAAAAGAACGGTTATTCATTTCATGTTCAAAAATACAAGCACAGGAAAGCTCAACCTCGGCCGTGGTACAGTCCCAAGTCACGAGTTCAATGTTTAAATTTTGGTAACACCCAATTTTAGTTTGCTTTATCTCTGTGCTCATATTTTTACTCTTCTCGTTTTACCAGCCATATTTAAGCTCAAGGCCTAAATAGTTTGCGTCTTTACCACCCGCTTTCTTAATGGTATCTCCAACCTCAAAGTGCACGCCTTCGGCAGCCACAGACAGATTCGAATTAATTTTTCGATCTGCTCTGAGTTGAAGATATGCCCCAGTCCAGCTCGAACCTTGCCCCGCGGTATTTGCCATGCTGTTATTTCCTTGGAAATAAATCGCATCCTGAGTGGTTTCACGCCACTGAAAACCTAAAGCACTTAACAGAGTAAGTTTATCGGAAGGCTTAAGTGTCAGAGATGGTTTTATGTGAATAATATTGCTGTAGCCACTGTAACCCGCCAAAGTAAAATATGAACCGTTTGCAAAGAGCTGGTTAAAAGTATTGAGCTCATTATCGTTGGCTTTTTTGTCGCCTGTGGCAATATCAAATTGAACCCCTAAACGTGGTGACCACGCTTGGTCAGCAAAAGTGTATCCCGTAATACTACTGAGCGCCCAAGCCTGAATTGTTTGTCCGCCGATTTTTCCATGCTGAAGCATGCCTTCAACATCCCAATCGACATTATTTTTTTTACCCATATGACGAAGGTCATATAAGTCTCGAACCTCATTGCCCTTAATACTTGGAAAGGATGCATTATCTCGTTCATAACGCGAGTAATAACCTGATAACTCAACATCCCATACATTTTGTTTATCTACGCGAAAACCACTAAAGCTTAAATTGCTTTTCGAGCGGTCATTAAACGTGGAATCTTTTTCTATCTGAACAGGTCTGGTGAGATAACCTAAAACTCTCCAGTCGCCATATTCATACCCCGACCATACCCCATCAAAGGCTTGCCGAACATTGGGGCCTTCTCTATTCGAAATAAAGCGCTGTAAGTCAAAAGCCATTTCTTGACGGCCGACTCTGAATTTAAAAGTTCCATTATTTAAAGGACTCACCCACGCAATAAAGGCTTGTTCTATATCGAGTCTATTTTGGTCGGTACTGGTAATATTCTTTTTATCAAACGCTCGGGCATCGCTTAGCTGCGTAAATAATTGTAAATGATCACCTATTCGTACATCTGCATGCGCTTGTAATCTTTGAATTAAATAACTATCGGCCTGATTATTTCCAGTACCAAACTTGGCATTATTATTGACTTCAAAACGTTCACGAATATTTGCCCCCAGTGATAAATAATTATTATCGCCAAAAGGTATATATTTGAAGTCGTCTCCTATTTTCTTTGGCACACACGGATTTTTTAAAACATCCCAATTTTCTTGCCAACGATTCGTTGAGATTTTTGGACGAGTTGGACATGCATTTGTGTTTGAGACTTCATTTTCTGCATAAGCAGATTCGTAGAAAAATAAACTGCTGGTTAATAACAGACTCATTTTTATTATTTTAAGGTAAGTCTCTGAGTGCTTAGTTCGATATGTTCTGTCTTTAAAAACATGCGAGGCCATCAAGTGTTATCCATAGTAATAAATAGGTCGTTGCAGAGACTTGGGGTTTTGCACTCACATTGCTCTTAGGCAGCATGAGTGCAAATTTCAATCCATCATTTAGGCTATAAATTAGACCTCTTGCGAAAGTAAAAACCACCTCAATCTAAATTTCATGAGATATCAGAAATTAAATCGTTTTTCAGATTCTGAATTCCAGCGCTTGGTTGGTGTACCTCGACCAGTTTTTAGTGAAATGATCGAAGTTTTAAAAGAAGTAGAATCACTTAAAAAGAAATCTGGGCGTCCTCATACTTTAGCTATAGTGGATCAATTATTATTAACACTCAATTACTTACGGAATTACAGCACTCAATTGGAGTTGGCTGCAAATTACCATATCGCTGAAAGTAATGTGAATCGAACCATTAAAAAGGTTGAAGATGCATTGATGAAATCAAGACGGTTTACTCTGCCAAAACGAAGCATTACCACAGCAGACGAACAGTTTAACTGGGTCATTATTGATGCGACAGAATGTTCAATAGAACGTCCGAAAAAAAAATCAGAGTAAGTTCTACAGTGGTAAAAAGAAGAAACATACGCTAAAAGCACAAGTGATCTATCATCCGAACAGCAAACAAATCATAGGGCTAGATATATCGAATGGCAGTCAGCATGACATTAAATTGGCAAGAAGAACGGTTAAAAAATTCAAACATTGTAAATATGTTATGACCGATTTAGGGTACTACGGATTAGAGCAAGATGGCTTTAAATTATTGATGCCAATAAAGAAAAAGAAGAATTTACCCTTATTTGATGTTGAGAAAAAGTACAATAAAATGATTGGAAAAATACGAGTTGTGATCGAACATA
>NZ_JEYB01000074.1:0-14583 GCF_000582255.1 Acinetobacter sp. 1566109
ATACTCAAGAATGAATTAGTGCATCATTGCAACTATAAAACCAGAGATGAAGCTAAAGCAGATATTACAGAATACATTGTGTTATTTTATAATCAGCGAAGAATTCAAAAGAGTTTGGATTTTAAAACGCCAAATCAAATAGCAGAGAACTTTTATCGGTTAGCTGCCTAGCATATCCCAAGTGAAAGTCTCCTGCTAATTCAGCACATATCAGAGCTTGATATTGCAAAGTTTGGATTACTACCGAGCTGGGCGAAAGAATTGAAGTTCAGCAGTCATACTTATAACGCCAGAACTGAGTCTGTAGCAGATAAGCCTAGCTTTCGACATGCTTGGAAGTACAGCAAGTTCTGCCTAGTCCCAGTACAAGAATTTTATGAGCCGAAATACATCAATGGCAAGCCACACTGGTACACCATCAAGCGTAAAGATGATCAGCCTTTTACTGTTGCAGGGATCTATGATGATGCAGTGATTAATGGCAATAAGGTACGTTCCTTTTCAATGTTGACCATCAATTCGGACCATCACCCTTTTATGAAACAATTCCATGCACCGAAGGATGAGAAGCGATCCATCATCGTTATTCCAGAACAGTACAGAAAAGACTGGCTAACAGCCGATCATGAACATGCGCATGAATATTTCTTTCAAATGCCCGATGAATTCGTCACATTTCCACGCGATGAGCAGAAACAAAACGTCTTATTCTGAGCATCCTTGTTTATCCACAACTTTTTAAATTTGAATTTTAAACGCTGTTAGTAATATCCTATTTAAACAAATTCTACTTCCAAACACGCCTCGTAGCGTAGGAGTATCTCATGTCTAAGAAGTTGCCTATTTACTTCTCTGACGACGCATGGTCATCTTTACAAGAGCTCATGGGTCCAGAGGGTAAACCAAGTCCTACCATCAACACCGTGCTTGAACAAATCGCTGTTCAAAATGAGCTTGTTGAAAAATTAGGGCTTACTGCTGTCCTACCCAAATCCAAAGTATCTATTCCCGTCTCTTTAGAGCGTATTCCTGCAGGTCCGGCCTTCAGCACCAAGGATGAGCAAGACAAAGCACTCGATCTGAATGAGTTCCTGATTCACAACCCTATTTCTACTTTTATTGCCTATGTAGACAGTGAATCCATGCTCGATGCTGGCCTAGAGATTAATGATCCAATCATTATTGATCGCAGTATTGAAGCCAAGCATTACGATATCGTGGTTGCCCTGATTGATGACAATGCCTCAACCATTAAGCGGCTGATGATCACCAATAAGATGTCCAAGTCTGAAATCAAAGAAATATTTGGAGATGAAGATTATCCGCTTCCAGAACTTTGGTTGAAGGCTGAAAATTCGAATTACAATCACATCATTCCTGATGATAGTCAGACCATATCAATCTGGGGTGTGGTGACTTTTAATTTAAAGCGTATTTATCACCGCTCATAAAAAGAAGAATAACCATGCAAAGTGAAAATGAAATATTCGCGTTAGTCGACGTGAATAATTGCTACGTCTCGTGTGAGCGTGTGTTTAATCCTGCCTTGAATGATCGCCCAACCATTGTGCTCAGCAACAATGACGGCTGTGCCGTGGCCAGAAGCCAGGAAGCGAAAGACTTAGGCATCAAGATGGGTGTTCCTGTATTCCAAATTAAAGAGCTGATCAAACAACATAACATTCAGGTGCTATCCAGTAATTTCTCCTTATATGGCGAAATGTCCAAGCGCTTTATGGAGCTGCTTGGGGACTATGTTGCACCAGGAGATCAAGAGGTCTATTCCATTGATGAATGCTTTCTGAAGCTCACAGCTTACGAGCATCTATTTGACCTGACTGTATATGCTCAAGACATGAGGGCTAAGGCTTGGCGTTGGTTAGGCCTACCCTGCTGTATTGGAATTGGTCGCTCTAAAACCGAAGCCAAGATTGCCAATCATCTCGCCAAGAAAAACAAGTTCTTCAATGGGGTCTGTAATCTGGCCCATATGGACCCATGCTCTACAGAAACGCTACTCGCGCAGGTTGATGTGTCTGAGGTTTGGGGCGTAGGCAGACAGAACTGTAAGAAGCTCAATACTATGGGTGTTCAATCTGTGCTGGATCTGATCAATGCCAATCCTAAAGAAATCAAAAAGCAGTTTAGTATCGTGATGGAAAAGACGGTGCTTGAGCTACAGGGCCTTTCTTGTATTGACCTTAGTGATGATACTGTAGCGAAGAAGCAAATCATCAGCAGCCGTTCATATGGCAACCCAGTGTATGAAATGGATGACATTAAAGCTTCGGTTCGGCTTTATGTGGCCAGAGCCGTGAAACGAATGCGGGAAGATGGCTCAATCTGCAAGATGATCGGCGTGTATATCCAAACCAGTCGCTTTGATAAGACAGAGCGCTACTCGCCTTACATCGTCGTTCAAATGCATGAGCATACGGATGATCTACTGCTCATCACCAAGGCCGCGATGAAAGGCATCGATCAGATATTTAAGAAAGGCTTTAAGTATAAAAAGGCGGGAATCGTGCTGCTCGAAATTACAGATCAATCCAAGTTTGTGCCCGATCTATTCACGGACTATTCACATAAGCAAGAGCGAGAAAGGCTTTCAGATGCCATCGAAGCCATCAGTGAACGGTTTGGGAAGAATCTCGTCACGCTAGGCATTGCCAACAATAAAGAAGCCACATGGCACATGAATCAAAACCTTAGATCACCTTCGTATTTAACCAAATGGTCTGACTTACCAAGAGTAGGATAAAAACATGCACTTATTTAAATTAACTGACGAACAACTCGCACAAATTCTTATCCCGAAACGATTTGTACCACCTACTCCACCTGAACATGAAGGCAAGAATATGGTCTATGTATTTGATAGTGAGGATAAGTTTGAACTGACTTATGATGAGCTGGTGGAAATCATTAGCAAAGCTAGAATGGCTGGTCCGAAGTTGATACCTGTCTTAGGCACCGTGAATTAAATTGTGCAGTGTTCGCACGCCACTTGAAACATAACTTGATTGGAAATGAATTTGGGCTGAGAAAAATTCAGTTCAAATTTAACCTGACGGGCACACTAAAAAATGGGTAATTGTCAGATCGAGTTTGGACTACAACACTTTAGCTCATCGATTTACCAAAGTGCTAATCTTTACACTATTGTCTAAAATCCAGTGACCAAATTGTGATGCTAAAGCTTTTAAATTCCCTTTATTATGAATCAAAGTTAGTATGATGCTTTTCATAAAGACAGTTTACTTATAACCAGAGAGATTTTTAAACAATTCCCCTTTTAGTTTGCTTAGGCTATTTCAACCAGAGTTCATCTTTTTGCATCATTTTTAACATTAAATTAAATATAACCAGCGGAGTAACATTTTTTTTGTTAGAGCCGACAACTCTTTGAAAACTAAATTTAACGGTTCGCTCAGGAGCATCCAAATTAACTGGGTAGTTTTGTTTTTCTAAATACAGATGATCTCCTAACATTGGCTCTATACCAGTAATAAAATTAACAATTTGTTGCTCATCACCTTTCATTCGGCATTGAAAATGTAGAAAATTCTTACGCAGTTTTCCAAATAATAATAATATTTTAAGCGCCTTAACCATGTTCTTTTCTTTCAGTGCATCTTGCTGCCTATCATCTTTATAATGAAAATCAAGGAGAGGAATTATTTCATCTGGACGAGTCAGTTTTTTAGCCTTTTCGTAAAGTTCATCAAACCAACTCTCTTCTAAATTCTTACTATAAACATAATTCGTTTTTAAATTAAATTTTTGGCGATCCATCCATTTAGTGCTCATCCATTGACATCGTTGCATCCATTCTTGAGCTTGGGTATCTTCGCTTAAACGACCTTCTCTAAAACTTATCAAACGTTGAAAAGGTGTCAGAGTACTCTTCTCTATACTAAACTTCTTTTCTTGTCGGCCAGCCATCGTAACTGGCTGTGTTTGCTGATAAGAATTAAACCATTTCTGCTGCTGAGTATAACGATTTAGGTTTATGTAGACTGTACTTGACTTCACTGGACTAAAACACTGTTCTAATACTTTTTTTGAAATGATACACGGCGAATTATAAATTCGATCGACTGCTAATAAATCCAAAACATGAAGGTAATTTGAAGCCGTTTGCTCAATACTGCTATGCCCCATCCAAGAGGCGAGCACCTGCCATTTATGTTGAATAATCTCTTCTTGAGCACGTGCTTTCATACCAAACAATAAATCCCTCATCTTTTTTGCTTTTACCCAAGGACAATCTGTGTAGGTCTTGATCATTTCTTTTGAACCGAGCAAAGTTATTGCTAGATAGTTAGCAGCACTGTGGCGTAATGTATGAAAACTAAAGCCATGATGCATACCTAATATTTGACTAAACAAATCTACTGTAATTTTGCTGATACATTGATCAGTTAATACACGATGATTCACACTAAAAAGTAGATCATCCTGCTGATTAACCAAATATTGCTCATAACGATGTTGTATGTAACGTTGTACTACTAAAAACTCATGTTCTGACAATGCAATTTTCAATGGTATTTGACGATTCGCACTTCGCGTTTTCAGACGGCGATATGAATTGTCTTGGATATGAAGCGTGATATTATTAAAAACTGTATTTTCTTTTTCTTTATAAAGTAGCTCTGGGCAAATAATATCTTGTATTTTAAGACAACGAACTTCATTTAATCGAAGTCCAGTTCTATAACTTAGTAAATACATCAGCTTTAAACAACTCAGATGATCGACCCACTCTGATGCCGTTGGCTCTTGACTTAAATTTTCTAGTTTTTCCAATAATTTGCCAAATAGCAAAGGACTCACTAGCCGTGCATTGCAAATTTGTAAATGCTTAAAACTTGAATTCTGTAGCACCAATACCCCTGGAGCATCATAATTCTCTATACAGAATTGATGAAAATCTTTTAGGCGACCAAAACGGTATTCTGCGCTTTGGTGCATCTTACGAGAGGTTTTTCCTTTCACCGAATCTCGTTGAACTGCTTTTTCATCACGTTCACTGCTGTATTTCAATAGCTGCCGATATAAATCCTCATAGTCATCTATGGATTGTTGCTTTAAATCTAATTTATTGAGCCAAATCTCAAATATAAATTCTTTGCCAAACGATCCTAAGTAGCTTTCAATAGTTGATAATTGAAGCCCTCGTTTTTTTAAATGCATTAACCAGTGAATTAAGCGTAGTTGAGCATCAATTAAAGACTTTTCCTCTGTATTAGCATCAACTATCTTCTCCTCTAACACCCTTCTAGTTTCTTGCCAAAAACGTAGCGTGCGTTCTTCTTTATTCCTCTTTTTATCTAAACGCTCAACTTTTTGACCTTTACGTTTCTTTTGACCAAACAACATCAACTCATACGGAATCGTTTGTAATTTGCTTTGAACAGTCGGAACTTCAGGAAGTAACTGCTCTTGTTCAAAATGAATAGGGCGATTATCTGGTTCTGTGACTTGATTGTAATCATTATTCCACAGCAATCTAAATTCGGATGGCCTTAAAGCAACAGTATTAATCTCTTGCTGAAGCACATTACTCAAAAATATATCTATGCTGAGGTTTGGATTAAATTCGAGTACCATTTGCACATCATTAAATGCACGAAATCCACGGCGTTTAATTTGATATTGCAGATCCCCAAGACTTTTTTTCCTGCCTATCTTACTCAAGCTTTCTAAAATACAATCTTCAACTGAATGTTGCAGACAAAATTCTTTCTGAGTAGCTTTCAACTTTTTTAAATATTGCAAAATGAACTGCGCATATGGGTTAAAAAAAACATGTTTCCATTGGTACAACTTTCCCTGTTCTACATCGTTGCCATATTGAGAGTTTTCAACACGATAATGTAGTAACAATGGATTAGTGATTTTTTTGTAGTCCGAATGGTATAACCGAAAACAATTCAGATCTGTACCAAGCTCAATGGCCTCCTGCAATTGCTTCTGAATAGCAATCAAATGCTGTTCATCTGCACAGCCTGAAATATATATAAAACTTAAGCATAAATTTCCCCATAAGTACTTTGGTTCATTCCAATATTCAAATGAATCTTGCCAATACTGCCTTAATTCCTTAAGTACATGGATATGTAGATGCCCCTGTTCTAACCGTGACTCTGTACTCTCAATTTTTCTAGGCAGTACGATCCGTTTAGTATGTGGATTTAGCTTAATTCTGTATGATTTTTTATCTACATTCTGGTTGAATTGCTTCCTTCTTTTATTAAATTCATCTTCAGTAAATTGCATCAGTTTTGATTGTTCGTCTCGGCTCAACTTTTGACTCAAACAATCAACACTATCTTTAATGTCATGCCATTTTTCAGCGATCTGCTGATCAAGTTTTTGCTGCATTTCTTTCGTCAATACTTCAGGTGGAGAAGGCTGTCTATCTAGCGACTTTTTCACCATTTTATGAATATCAACAAATAGATCATCTAGTTGTGGTTTTATTAGTTCTTTGATTTTTTGCATACAACTATTTTCGCTCTAAGTGTTTAATCGATAAAGATTTGACATTATCTTGCAATTGCTGGCGGGCTTGCTGTACATAGACATTCGGGATAAGTGAAGAATGCGGATGAAAAGCCTCTCGGTCACGTTGGTCATGACCATACAGGGCCTGAATTAAGTGAAAAGCTAATGCTGGTTTACCCTCTTGCTGCTCATGCATCAAAAAGTTCATGTCAAAATGACGTAACCAATTCGAATACATATTCTTTGGAAAGACTCCTTGCATATATGAATTCACCCATTTTCTCGATAAAGGGATTAACTTAATTTTCCTGCTCTGCCATTCTTTGACAGTTATCGGCAAGATATCTTTACTAAAAATGACCTTACCAAAAAGATCATTTACAGTTATCTTCTTCTTTGCAAAGACTTGTCTAAAAAATGAACCGTACGCTTCAATAATTTGTTCTAAAAAGGCAGTGTAATTTTGCAGTGTTTTTATGAAAAAATCAGATAAAGGGATAAAACGACCATCTTTTCTTGCTTTACTATTTTTTTTATCATTCACATATAAAAGCTTGAGCTCAACACAATAATCATCCAAATTCCCCAACAGGTTTTTTTTAGGCCGACTTGCCAAACTCAACAAACTGATATGCCACATCCAACACGCATATGCATTAAGTTGATTAATAATGTGCTTATCTTCTTGGATGTTTTCGTGACAATGTCTATGTAAAATATGGAATTGCTCTTTCACAAAATTGGGTTCAAGTGCCAGTTGGCTCCCTATCCTTCCTATAGATAATGCAGATTGCACTTTGAATTGTTGTTGCAATATTTTTAGTTCAGCCGTGTCTTCAGTAAAATGTGTGGAATGTGGTGTAAGTGCTTTTTCTAAAAAGGCTAGATATGTGCTACTGAGTTGAGTTTTCGGTAGCCCGCCATAATAGATACCAGGCATGTGATGCTGACTATCCCGCCCAGCAATTACATGAGCAAGATATTCATTATATGTTTCATAATATATATGAAAATATAATTGAGCCTGCAGTTTTTCTACAGTGATCGAACCTACAAACCGATTATCAAGCCAATTCTTAAGTTTCGTATTAATGTGTGTTGATGAAATTAGTGGATTCGATGCTTGTTCTATATAGTCAAACCAAGCAGAAGGTAAATGTAGTTGATGTGTCATCACTTCATTCCACCGCACATGATTTAAGCTCTTAATCTTCTGCTCTGTAATTTTAAGATTTAATTTGAGTAAATATTCGCGACGTCTACTTGAACCATTCTGGATCAAAATTCCATCTTGAATAAGCTCGTTAAAATCCATCAGTGCGACGGGTGATAATCCCGTCAAAAGTGACAATAAACATGCTGCAGCGATTGCAGCATCCCTCCAGTGCCCGGATAACTCGGTTCTCAACACATAAACAATTTGCTTCAGTATATCTGGCGCCAAATAATGTGGATTTGTAACAAAAGGAGCATGACGGCGCTGGCGATGCCGCATTAGATGCGTCGCATTATCGCTGAGTATATAATTTAAATTTTTAGACTTTTCATCTTCTGAATAAAACTCCATTTCAGGATCTAATAGATCAACTTCACCCTCTTCATCTTTGTGAAGAGCGGCATCATAAATACTGATCTTTGCGTTATGTCCAATATCTACTTGCTTACCCGTTTTAATTTCACGAAATTTTTTGAGTTCATTTTTCGTCGGCCATTGCAAAACTTTACTTTTTTTTGACTTACGCTGACGATGAACAACACGACGATCATCAAGTCTTTTAAAAATTATTAATAGAGCCGATAAATACTCTATGGCTTGTACTTGTTTGAAATCTTTAATATTAAAAAGTTGATTACGATCCTCCTTTTTCAAGTTACGTTCGTACATGACATAGCGATTTAGTAGCTCACTGCATTCTTGAAATAATTCAGCATGATTAGAATCCAGAACATATCGTGATACATAGCGAAAGAGATCACAAACATGTTTTTGCTTATTCTCAGCTTTATCAATTTTTGCAAATTCTTGATACTGCCGATATGTTAAAAAACTCGCTTGTAGAATCAAATAACGTTCAGACGACAGCTCTTGAGTATTACTAGTAGTCGGGCATGCAAAATAACTTAAAGAAGCTAGATAATAATATTTACCTAATTGTCTAGAACTAGATATATAGCCATATATCTGTTGTGCTTCCTTATATAGAGCATGGGCTTTTTCACGTAAATCATCTGATAGATCGACAAATTGTGTATTCACAACATGATTGCGTAATAAACAATAATCTTTTTGGAATTTTTCTGCTAAATCTAAGAATTGCTCTTCTGTTTCAATCTTTGGCATATTCGCTTTCGCTTAATTTTTTATCAAATTGCATTGGTTAAATTCATTACGATCTGAACAATTTGGTAAAAGTTGATCTTTTATTGAACTCTTTGTCAGCTTAAAAAATCTAGCAAAAAATTTAGCATCCAGCTCTTTCTGAGCTTTTCTCTCAAAGCACAAGTGTTGCTGTGATTTTTCGATAAAATCATCAAGATTATGTATCAACTGTAAGATTGCAACATAATTAGAATGTACACGTAAGCATGGCTCCGTTTGCATTAATAGCAATATTTTTTGCCAAATTTTCACATAGATTATTTTGAACTTTGCTTGTACTACTACTTTCTGGCTCTGTTTAATCTTTTTGATTTTCAGTAGTTCTGAGTTAATTTTTACTATCTTAAATTGAACATTTTGTCGCTCAAAGCAAAAGGGCATGATAAATTGCCCCATAAATATCTCTATATTTTTTACTAAATAGTCAAATTTTAACATTTTTATCGATATAAAAAATGAGCATATCTTTGTATATTAAAATTCATTTAATTTATCAACTAAATTTTCTCAAAATTACAATTATCAACAAATACATATGGTTTACTTATCATGGGTGGTCTAAATTTTAAAAATTCTTCCACTTTTTTTTAGTTTTCTGTTATTACATGAAACAATACCGTTGTATTACATTTTGAAATGCTGTGTATGCAGCATTGATCAAAAAGATTCTCTGCTATACTTACTTCACGTGTAGCATCAATGGAGTTTCGAAATGCTCAGAACCACTGAACAGAAAAAAAAATATATTCAAGCGACACGTGCGCAAAACTATCAAGCCAGCCTAAAGCTTGAAGGCATTACAACGACAGCTCAAACAACTCAACAAAGTAAAGCTGAAATCTTGCAAAAATATAAGAAGTATTCGCAACCCGAAACTTAGTCAGGTGCATGTATGGATAAATATGGGGAAATGGGTGACAGCCTGTATTGTTACCCTGGCACAAATATCCTAAAGAACAAACTCAATATTCATGATGAACAAATTTTAGAACAAGCTGAACTAGAACTGTCTGGATTGGCAAGTAACTTAATTGAATATGCTGAACCACCTTACGACTTACAATACTTAAAATCAATTCATGCGCAGCTCTTTGGCGACTTATACGACTGGGCAGGAAAGTTAAGACAAATCGATATTTCCAAAGGTGACACCCGTTTTTGTAATTTTTCCCGTATTGAAATTGAAACCAATAAACTACTCAAAACGCTTCAAGAAAAAAAATACTTTCAAGGCTTAGCACCACAACAACTGATTCCTCAACTTGCCGACTTGTATTGTGAGCTTAATGTCATACACCCATTCCGTGAAGGTAATGGACGTACACAACGGATTTTCTTTGAGCATCTGATTGCTCATTGTGGTTATGGTATTGATTGGTCTCGCATTGACTCTCAACAACAATGGATTCAAGCCAATATTGAAGGTTTTTATGGTAATTTAAATCCATTAATTAAGATTTTTGAAATATGCTTTATTCAAAATACCTAAAATTTAAGTAGTCGAAGCCCACAATCCTTAATGAGCCATCATCTTTGCTTCAATCCACTGATTAATTTCCCAAATAAACCAACAATCACGATTCTTAGAAATCTTAATACTCTTCGGGTAATTTAGGATCGTAATATTCAGATTACTTATCCAGAATTGAATAGATCGTTAACTTAGATAGACTTTTAAGCAATGTAACTTGCCGCATGTTTATCAACATATGTCTCAAAAAAGTCTGCCCATACATAGATTTATGGCGTTTAGTGCTTAAATTTCAGATTAATCTTCGTCTGATGACCTGAATGGATGTTACAGATTACATGCAGGTGAATTACTCTGTGGCTGTATCATGGCTTTTGTGCAATCCAATCCATTTGATCCGAATGTTCTCTTTTGCAATAAAGCAGCCTCTTCTGCTTTTCCTGAACCAACGAACTATGTCATTGATTTGATTCAACCGACAACAGTGATGCTGAATCAAATCTCCAAAGAAGGGATTAAATGCAAGAAATGTGGTAAGAAAAAGATAGGGGATGGAAGTTATTATCCGTCTAATTGGAACCAGCCCATGAGTCGAGATCAGTTGAGTAAGAATCATTTTAAATGAATAAGAGAAGGATGGCTTACCTCACTTCTCCGAATAACAATGCTATGCTTTTCAACCAAGGTTATAAATTGGCAACTACATTTCATTCTTCTTCATGCTGGTCCTATAGCCTGTAGACAATTACTACATCATTTGCATTCAATGCTCAATACAGCCTGTCAGCAGAACCGCAGCGATACTTTTTTTCGTGCATACATGTAGTGTTTAAATCCATTCATTTTTCAATGATCCTCTGCCGTTTATCACATTTATGGTCGATCTTTAACCTTGTGAAAAATGCACATACCGATCCCTTCAAACTGTCAAATTTATGTATGCATGACATTTAAAGAAAATTATCTGATCAATTTTTTTAGGTAAAATTCATCAAGAAAAAGTTATTATTATTCATAACATCACCAATAACCACATAAAAACAATAATTTAATAAATTATTCTTCCAATTTTTTTATATTTAGTGTTATTACCTCTAAATCCATGTTTACCACCTTCTATTACATAAGTAATTTAGAAGTATCCACGATATAAATTGCTTGCCCTCACACCTCTCCCCTCTCACGCCCAAAAAATTTATACTGAAAGGCAGATTAAGCCCGTTCGAGTTACATATAGCCGCATGCTATATTGAAAGCATTAAGAAAATATCCTCAATATTTATAGGATTTTTAAAGTATGAACTAATTTTCGAAGAACCCTTTCTAAGTAATGTGACCTATTAGGAAAAATGAAAATACTGAAATCTCCGTATCAACAATCAGTCAAAGTACATCCTGATGATTTTCTGTAACCGATACCCAAGGACTATACCTACCCTTCTGATGTGCTGTGCAACAAAGCCCTCCTTAGCCACACTATAGCTATAGATTAATTCCATTATTTTGTGATTTAATTAAATTATTCATTCTTAAGACCCAATTTAATGGATTTATATTTCACTAAACCAGAAGAAGTTGTGACTCTTTTAGGTGAGCGTTTACGTAAGCAACGACTCTTTCTGGAGATGTCTCAAGCTGAGGTAGCAGCACGCGCTGGTGTCGGCGTGAATACAGTTTCGAATCTTGAAGCGGGACGAAATGTATCTGTTGAAAATTTAGTCCGTATTGCAATGGTCTTGGGTCGATTAAACGAACTTCAGGAACTATTTAAACCTCAGCTTAACAGTGTGAATGACATTCTTCGCTATGAGAGTCAAAGTAAGCGCCACCGTATTAAGAGGAAGGGATAATGCTCAATAGACTTAATGTTTATTACAACGGTTGGGGCGAATCATGGTTATGGGGAACGCTGATTAGTTCAACAGCCACGACAGGTAGACCCACCATTGCTTTTGAATATAGTCCAGAAGCAATACAGCAAGGTGTTGAGCTCTCTTCTTACTTGCTGCCTTTAAAAGGTCTACCATTCAGACAAGGTTTTCCTACTCATCAAATGGGACTCCCAGGTCCAGTCTATGACGCTTTACCAGATGGTTGGGGCATGATGTTGATGGATCGATATTTCAAAAAAATTGGCTTAAATTCAGCACGAATCGGACCTTTGGAGCGTCTGACCTATATTAGTAGTCACGCAATGGGTGCCCTCTCCTTTGAACCTTGTGTTGCTGACATGCAAACCTCAGAAAATATCCCTTTACAACAACTGGCCCAGGAAGTTCAAGAAGTACTCAAAGGTGAAGGTGGTGAATTTCTACAGCATTTATTGGTCATGGGTGGCTCCCCTCAAGGTGCCAGACCAAAAGCGTTGGTTTACCGAGATCCTGTCAATTTAGAGTTTTCGACTCAAGATTCTGATCAACATGAAGCCTGGCTGATTAAGTTTCCTGCTCAGCAAGAGCATCCTGAAGTCTGCGCCATTGAAGCCGTCTATGCAGAATGTTTGCGACTTTGTGCAATTGAGACTCCAGATACCCATTTCTTTAATTTGCCCAATGGTTTAACGGCTTTTGCTTCTAAACGATTCGATCGTCAAAATGGTATGCGGATTCCAATGCAGAGTTTGGCTGCATATACAGGAGCAGACTATAAAGTTCCAGGTAGCCTAGACTATCGCAATTTTCTCCGGGCAACCTTGATGTGTACGCAAGATGTACGAGAAAGATTGCATGCTTTTAAACGTGCTGTGTTTAATGTGCTTTTCAATAATCGGGATGACCATACTAAGAACTTTTCATTTCTCATGGAGAAAAATGGTCAATGGAAATTGGCTCCAGCCTATGATGTGACCTTCTGCGAGGGTCCAGGTGGTTATCATCAAATGGACATTATGGGAGAAGCGCTCAATATTTCCCGAAATGACATACATAAACTCGGTACTTCAGAAGCTAATCTGACTACTCTAGAAGTCGATGAGATCATCTTGACCATGCGTGAAATTGCACTTCAATTTAGTCAAATTGCGCAGCGCCTGTATCCCCATCAAATTCGAGAATCTACCCTACAGATGATTCAATCACGGATTCAACAGAATATTGATTTTTTAACTGAAACCTAAGCGTAAATATAAACTAAGCGCCAACCATCAACTGCAAATAGACTTTGATATAGTTAGTCGCTACATAATCTGTAGAACCTGTGAATTAGCTCTCTTTATAATCACGAATATTAGATGGATCACCGCCAAGATATATTCTGCAAACGTGAAATCACTACATCCAGATCGAAAATCACTAAGAAAAAACTGTCACCAAAAAAAGGTCTGCACTATGGATAGATGCAGACCAAACTCTGGATAACTACCAGCACGAGAAATATGTCGCAATTTTGCATAGACATGAATTTGATAAAATCAGCCCAGAAAGCCAGAAATTCATAAAAACTATTTCATCAATCCCCTATAACTTAATCACGTTCATGGTCGATCTTAAATCTTGTGAAAAGTACTCATGCTGACCTAGCCAAACTGTAAAACTCATGTATTCATAGCCTTTAAATGAATCTTTCAATCGGTATATTTAAGGTAAAAACTAGTAATCAGAAGTTATTATCACCCCCATATAAAACAAGGATCAACTTAAAAACAATAACTTAGTAAATTATTCTTCCATTTTTTTATATTTAGTGTTATCTCATTCACTTGGCTCTGAAAGTTTCTCGCACTGAGTTTATATGCGGACCAATTCGTTGTACGGTAGATTTTAGTTGCTGGCTTCTTCATTCGGAAATTATATTGCTGAATCAGACCTTACAAACAGCTTTGTGCAACAAAGCCGTCTTTAAGTACTTTTTTTAAAGGAAAAATCATCGACTTAAATCTATATTTCCAACAGTGCCACTTTTATCGCTTTAGCACCTCAACTCATTTAAGTGGCGTAACTTACATAACTTATGCATCCCATTTAAGTGACCTCAGTTATAGTATTCCGTGTCAGGAATTTGTCCACTTATTCCAATGATGATGAGAACTGCAGCATTGACTTAGATCGCCAGTGCTCAGTACTGGCCATCATGTAGCTTTTATCGCTTTAGCGCCTTAACTTATTTAAGTGGCGTAACTTACACAACTTACGCATCCTATTTAAGTGATGTAAGTTATAGTATTCCGTGTCAGGAATCTGTCTACTTATCAGCGTCCGCGGAACTGCAGGATTTCTGGCTT
>NZ_JEYB01000075.1:0-14546 GCF_000582255.1 Acinetobacter sp. 1566109
CCCCGACTTTATGACCTAAAAATAGATCTGGTCGAGACATAATTGCAGCGATACCTGTCGCCCCTGCTCCTTCACATACTGTTTTCTCAATGTTAAGTAACAGCGCAATTGCTTCTTCAATCATGTCTTCAGTGACAACAACAATGTCATCAACGTATTCTTTAGCGACTTGAGTCGTCAGCTCACCTGGAGTTTTAACCGCAATACCCTCAGCTACGGTTGAACCTAAGGAAACTGCGATTTGATAGTTACAAAGCAATTTCGCCATGCTTGGGTAAACCACCGACTGAACCCCGATGACCTTAATTTTAGGGTTTATCGATTTTGCTGCTATCGCAATACCAGAAATGAGACCACCACCGCCAATTGGCACAACTAAAATGTCTAGTTCAGGAACAGCTGCAAGCATTTCGAGCGCAATAGTTCCCTGACCTGCAATAATTTCTGCATCATCAAAAGGATGAATAATCGTTAATGATTCTTCTTGAGCGACACGGTGCATTTCAGTAGCAGCTTCAGAAAAGTCTTGTCCATGCAAAATAACGCGTGCGCCGTATTCACGTACTCGTTGTACCTTCACATTAGGCGTCGATTTAGGCATGACAATAGTTGCTGTCACACCTGTACGCTGAGCATGATAAGCAACCCCTTGTGCATGGTTACCTGCTGAAGCAGCGATTACACCATGTTGCTTTTCTTGTTCAGATAAACTTAAAAGCTTATTTAATGCGCCCCGTTCTTTAAAAGAAGCCGTAAATTGTAGATTTTCAAATTTCAGCCACATTTCTGCCCCTAGGGTTTTAGAAATGGTTTCTGAAAAAACAAAGGGTGTTTTAACCACTAAACCATCTAAACGCTCTGCAGCGGCATGTATATCTTCTAATGTTGGAAACTCTTGTTTTACCTGTTGCTGAATCATCTAATTAGTCGGCCTCAATATGTTACAAATCAATTATTTTTTTGAAAAATAGCATGAATTTCTCATATGTGTCATGAGGAGTTTTCAGCATAGCTCCACTATACAAAAATTTTTATCAGCACATACAAATCTTTTATTTTTCAACAAAAAAGCCCGAGAAGGGCTTTTATTTAATTTTCATATACTTGCTTTTGATTTATTTGGACTGGGCACTTAAACCGTCAGTGGAAAGATTCTGTTCAGCTATTTTTTCATCAATTGCAAACTGAATATCAGACAGTTTTGCATTTGCCGCATCTATACCTGCTTTCATGGTAGCTTCACGGCCTTTCACATCAAAAATATGTGCTTTTTCTCTTAAATCTGGTTGAATCACGACATCTGCATATTGAAGTTCTTCAGCAGCTAAACGCCCTTGCATAATATTAATATTCTGGTTAAAGAGCCCCCATACATTCGAAGTTTCCGTATAAATCGGTTGGGCCAAAATATCGACAGCAATAATCACATCAGCACCTAAGTCACGGGCTACTTCAACAGGTACCGGACTGACTAAACCGCCATCTACATATTCAGATTTACCAATTTTAGTGGGTATAAACATACTTGGAATTGAAGCAGATGCTCTAACAGCTTGCCCAGTATTGCCATAGTTAAATACGGTTTTTGTGCCATGCTTGAGCTCTGTTGCAACCACATACATCGGTATTTTCATTTTTTCGAGCGGTAAGTTATTTACTTGTTGGTTTACATAGTCTTCAACTTTTTTGCCATCAAAAAAACCTTTTAAACCGATACTAATGTCACGAACATCGGCCGCTTTCATTTTCAAAGCGGTATCGCGCAGTTCATCAGGTGTTTTTCCACTTGCGTAAATTGCCCCAACAATACTACCTGCACTAGTTCCTACAATAAAATCAGGACGAATACCATGTTGCTCTAAAACTTCAATAACACCAATATGTGCATAACCTCGAGCACCTCCACTACCTAACACCAATGCGACAACTGGTTTTTTATGCTGCTTCTTAAGCTGTGCAAAAGGTTGGTCGACAAAACGTGAATATGCCTCTGCCGTTTGTGGTTTTAAGGCAGATAAGTGTGAGGTGGTCTGGCACCCAGCCAACACCATAGAAAGTCCGAGAACCCACAATTTAAGCTGTTTCATGGCTCATCTTTGCACTATGACATTAATTTCCGAATTGCAATTTTAGTTGCTCATTTTGTGAAAAGCTGTAGTGAATTTATTTAATTTGTCATGTTTAAATTTTATACTCAAGTGTTTTTATGCTCCATAAAAAAAGCCCCTTATTTCTAAGAGGCTTTTTTTGAAAATTACCAAATATCTGAATCGACTTTTTTCTTCAACTCTGGATATTTATTAATTTTAAATTCTGGTTCTTTAATACCTTGTTTTAATTGCTCACGGTAGTCTTTCAATAAAGTACGAGCTACAGGTGTTAACAGTAAAATTGCGACTAAGTTAATAGTAGCCATGATACCCATAAACAAGTCAGCCATTGACCAAACTAATGGAACACTACCAATTGCACCGAAATAGACCATCACCAATACAAAAATACGGAAGATGAACATAATTTTCGGGTTGTTATTAATGAACTGCACATTACTTTCCGCATAAGCATAGTTCCCTAATACAGCAGAATAACAGAACAAGAATAATAGAACTGCTAGGAAGTCAGAACCCCAGTGTCCAACTTGAGTCTCTAATGCGCGTTGAGTTAATTCAACACCAACAAAGCCTGCATCATGATAAACACCAGAAACCAAAATGATGATTGCTGTACTTGTACATACAATGAAGGTATCTACGAATACACCAAGCATTTGCACTAAGCCTTGGTTTACAGGATGTTTTACATCAGAAGCAGCGGCAGCATTCGGAGCAGAACCCATACCAGCTTCGTTTGAGAACAAACCACGCTTAATACCCTGCATCATTGCCATTGATATGGCAGCACCGAAGAAACCACCTGCCGCAGCATTGAAATGGAAAGCTTCAGTTACAATGAGTTTTAACACGTCAGGTAAAATTGCATAGTTGCTTAATGCAATATACAACGCAACAGATAGGTAAAGACCCGCTTTTAAAGGTACAAACATTTCTGCAAATTTAGCGATACGTTTAATACCACCAAAAATTGCCAATGCAACCATCACAACAAGAGCAAGACCAACCCATGAAATTTCTAAATCAACACCACCTAAATGAGCAATAAGATTGGCTTTATCCCAACCCCATGCATGTGAAGATGCATTTGCAATCGCATTAATTTGAACTGAGTTAAATACGAAACCATAGGTAAAGATTAATGCCAGTGCGAAAACTACACCAAAGGTTTTACTACGTAAACCTTGAGTAATATAGTAAGCCGGTCCACCACGGAACTGTTTGCTCTTGTTGTCTCTCACTTTAAATAGCTGAGCAAGTGTAGACTCAATGAAAGCCGAGCTCATACCAAGAACAGCGGTTACCCACATCCAGAACACTGCACCAGGACCACCAATTGCGATAGCAATTGCTACACCAGCAATGTTACCTACCCCAACACGGCTCGCAAGGCCTGTTACGAACGCCTGAAAAGGAGTAAGACCATGCTCGTCTTCGCCTTCAGTACGACTGCTTTTCATAACACGAATACTTTGCAAGAACATGCGAATTTGCACTGCTCCTGTTAAGACCGTATAAAAAATACCGACAGCCAGCAAGAAAATAACCAGAAAATCCCATAAAGGGTCATTAAAAAATTTTACCCACGACATCAGTGTGGCATTGAGTTGTTCATTCATACTCGGTCCGCTTACGTTCTTGCTAAAGTGCTATTAGCACAAGCCAAAATCTGCAATAAACAAAAAAGCCCCTAGCAATAGGGACTTTTTCAGTACATTTAAGAAAAAACTTTTAATGTCAATTGAATAGCAATTATCGTCACAAGTTTAAGCAACATGATGCCCAGCACTAAGCCTTTGAAGGTCGCATGAGAGAAAGCATCCTTCAAATAAAATGAATTCATCGCATTACTGAACATATTCCCATTTGGGTGAACAGTATGCATCGACTCGGCTACAAACTTGGAAACTAACAAATGACCACCGCTAAATCAGCTCGCTTAATGATTCCCATCAATTAATCGAGTTATAAAAACTGGATTTAAGCCAATAAGCATATTTACATATACTTTTGGGCGAATGTCTAAACTGGATTTAAATTTCAAAGACTGTAACAAGCCATCGCTATGACGCGACTATCTGCGCCCCTTTCTTTATTATTCAAGAAGAGTGCGTTGAGATGTGTACCAAGCTGTTGTATTTTTTGTGGCTTAGTCGTTGCGTGAGTTAAGTTCATTTTCATGGTCGCAATGGTAATCGCCAATCCTTGTTTCATGAACTGCTTGTTGATGAGCGGTAAACTCATGTAAAGCTCCTTATACCTCGTGTATTTCTCCATTCCTGCACAAAATCCTTTTTGTAAAAGTATCTTGTTATGCAGCCACTACTTTTTCCTAACGTGAGTATGGAGAAATCATACCTGCGTAAAAAAGTCGGTATTATGCAGAAATTTAAAATTTTGTGTATGTTTTTCATTAAAAGATTATGCTCTTTAAGGTTATTTTTCATACAAAATCATCTGTTTTGTACTGTTTTTAAACATATTCTACCTTTTTTCTAATTGAATATTTTTTACTCATAATTTATTTTCATTTTAATTTAATGACCAAACAAGTCACAATATTTTGTCTATTTAAATCTAAAATGACACTTTCAAACTATCATTGATTAGACATTTGTCTAAACGAATCGAGTCATCATACATATAAGGAAATCACTTTTCTAATATTTTTTGTTTATAAATGCATCAATTTTGGCGCACAAAATTAGACTTTTATAAACATTAAACATTAAGAATAAGATCAGGAGTCCTCATGAATCTGGAACAAATCCGCCTTGTTGACGAGGCCATTACCTCTCGACACTCTGTCCGTGCTTTTTTAAACACACCCATTGAGCCCGAAATCATTAAGGATATCTTAAAAGTCGCGAGCCGAGCACCTTCAGGAACTAATACTCAACCGTGGAAAGTCTATGTCGTGACAGGACAAAAACGTGATGAAATGGTAGAGCGTGTTTGTACAGCACAGATTGAGATTTCTAAAAATCCAGAACTTGCAGAACAATATAAAGAAACTTTTGCCTATTATCCTGAAAAATGGATTTCACCTTTTATTGACCGTCGCCGAGAAAATGGCTGGGGACTTTATGGTCTCTTAGAGATTAAAAAGGGCGAAAAAGAAAAAATGGCTGCACAGCAGTTACGTAACTTCAAACTGTTTGATGCACCAGTCGGAATTTTCTTTACAGTCAATAAAGCAATGGGAATTGGTTCCAAAATGGATATCGCCATGATGATTCAAAATGTCATGGTCGCGGCCAAGGCTCGGGGATTAGACACCTGCCCTCAAGCCGCTTGGAACCATTTCCATCCGTTAGTGTTAGATATTTTAGGCGCAGCAGATGACGAAGAGTTAGTTTGTGCGATTGCGCTAGGTCATGCCGACCCTGCACACATTGTGAATACTTTTATTACGCCTAGAGAGCCTGTAGAGAATTTTGCAGTTTTTCTTGATTAAAGACTCAAGCAAACCACTCTCTTAAAATCAAGAGAGTGCTTGGCTTTTTGCTTGTCGCGTCGCTTTTAAAACAACAATAAAACCACTTAATGTAAATAACACCATCATCACTCCCATATTGAGTGATGCAGACCAAATAAGGAAGTTAAGAAGTACGCCACCCAATAAACCGCAAGCAAATTGCATACTGCCCATAATTGCACTAGCGGTTCCTGCACGAGCACCTTGCTTTGACATGGCTAGAGCCATGGCATTTGGTCCAGTTAAACCAATTCCTGAAATCGCTAAAAACAGTCCTAACATTACTAGCCATAAAGGTGCTGCAGAAATTAAACCAGCAATCAACACAATACTTGCACCTGTCACCTGTACCATTGAACCTGCTTTTAAACGCTTAGTAATTTCAACACGTGTAGTTAAGTGCTTATTTAAAGATGACATTAACATAATGCCAAAAGCATTCAGTCCAAATACATAAGCAAACTCTTGTTGATTTAGCCCATATTGATCCATAAAAACGGCGGGAGCTGAGCTGATATAACAAAATAGCGCTGCACCTGTTAAACATCCTGCAAACATAGGTAAACGGAAGCTCGCATCTTTGAAAATAGCACCATATAAGGTAGCCACTTGATATAGAGATAATTTGAGCCTCTTATCAGTTGCCAAAGTTTCTTTAAAAAAGAAATGTACACATAGCCAACAGATTGCGCCCACAATTGAAAGCGCAATAAAAATCGCTTGCCACGGAAACCAGATTAATATCCAAGCCCCAATCATAGGTGCCAAAATAGGCGCTAAACCCATTACGATCATCATGCTAGAAAAAGCTTGTGCCGAACCTTGCACATCTAACCGATCGCGTATAGCAGCACGAGCCATAACCACACCTACACAACCACCTAAGGCTTGTAAAATACGGGCAGCTATTAGACTCCATTCATTTGTAGCTAGCACGCAAAACAAGCTTGCGACTGCATAAAGCGCAAGCCCAAAATAAAGAGGCTTTTTTCGACCGATACGGTCGCTTAAAGGTCCATATACCAGTTGTCCAATAGCTAAACCAAAAAAATAAGCTGGCAATGTGTTTGCTACCATTTGCGTACTCACCCCAAAATCATGGGCCATTTGAGGCAACGCAGGTAAGTACATATCAATGGATAATGGCCCTAAAGCCGTGAGTAAAGCGAGCAACATAATCCAGCCAATAGAATATTGACGCTGGGCTGTTTGTTCAGACATAACGATATTTCATTTTTCAATCATTTGCATACAGACAAGCTTACACTGTCTATCGTATGATTTGTGCAACATTGGTGTAGAAATACGCAAATCCTTTATCACTCAGGTTGATCAGCAAGGACTTCATTTGAAATCTTGGTTTAAACGCCTAAAAAGAGCGACTTATAACACATCATTTATGTATAACGTGCGGATGCTGATTGCCTTTTCAGGAACTGCGTTCGTGCCTTATTTTCTAGGACATCAATTAGCAACAATTCCCCTCACTTTAGGTGTGGTCGCAGCTGGTTTAAGTGATATTGATGATCGCTTTTCAGTACGAATCATGAATTTGATTTACACTTATATTGGTTTCTTCATTACAGCCGCTTCCGTGCAATTACTTTTCCCTTATCCAATGCTTTTTGCACTAGGGTTGATTGCCTCCTGTATTGGCTGGATTCTACTCGGGTCACTAGGCCGCCGTTACGCGACAATCTCTTATGGATGTCTGGTGGTTTCGGTTTATACCATGTTGGGGGTTCATTTATTTGACCAATGGTATATACAGCCAGCTCTTTTAGTTGCAGGAGCAGCATGGTACGGACTTATTGCAACCATTAGCTTTTTATTATTTCCTGTTCGCCAACTTCAAGACAAACTTGCAGCCTCTTATGGTTCGTTAGGTGACTTCCTATTTGCCAAATCCAATTTATTTGATGTTGATATGACTCCTGCCAGTTATCAGCAAAGCATGATTGATCTTTCATTAGAAAATGGCAAATTGATTACTATTTTTAATGATCTTAAAACAGCCCTTTTAACCCGCTTAAAAGGTGACCGAGGACAAAAAGATACTCGCCGTAGCCTACATTATTATTTTGTCGCACAAGATATTCATGAACGTGCAGACTCTGCTCATATCGACTATCAAAAGTTAGCAAAGATCTTTCAGCACAGTGATATTTTATTCAGATTTCAGCGTATTTTGGCGGTTCAGGGTAAAGCCTGCCAAGAATTGAATGAATGTATTTTACAGCGCAAACCATATATCCATAACAAACGTTTTAAACAGAGTTTTGATAACTTACGCTTATCTTTAGAAAAATTAAGAAAAGATCAGCAGTATGATTTATTGTGGGTAAATGCTCTTTTTGCCTTATACCGAAACTTAAAGTCTATTGACTCACAATTACTCAACTTAGAAACGGAACAGCATATTCAGTCGGACAAAGTAAAGCAGGCTGAAAACCAACTCAAAGATGATGATTTAAAAGGTTGGAATGATATTGTTGTACGAATAAAACAAAATCTAACCCCTGAATCTGTACTGTTTCGTCATGCCATTCGAGTTTCGATTGTTCTTTTTATTGGATATGTATTTATTCAAACCACCCGAATCGAATATGGCTACTGGATTATGTTGACAGCATTATTTGTCAGCCAACCTAACTTTAACGCGACCAAACGTCGCTTACGTTTACGTATAGTTGGGACATTAGTCGGAATTATTGTCGGGCTAAGCGTGGTATTCCTTGTACCTTCCGTAGAAGGACAATTAGTCATGCTGGTCTTAAGCGGCGTACTATTTTTCGAGTTACGCAGTAAGCAATATGCTCAAGCAACCGCTTTCATCACAATTTTGGCATTAATTAACTTTAACTTAGATGGCTCGGCAGTCGCTGCGGCTATTCCTAGATTTGTAGATACCCTAATTGGATGTGCTTTAGCGTGGTTTGGTGTCACCTTTATTTGGCCTGACTGGAAATTCCGTCGCCTACCGCGCAGCATTCGACGCTCTTTACAAGCACAATGTAATTATTTAGCGGAAGTGGTAAAGCAATACCATGAAGATCATAACCATGCGCTCAATTATCGTATTGTTCGCCGCGCTGCTCATAATACCGATGCTGAAGTCGCCTCGCTTATTTCAACTTTAGCGACAGAGCCTGACTTTGATCCTACTCGCAAGTCAGATATATTTGAATTTTTATGCCTTAATCATACATTTTTAAGTTATATCGCGGCACTTGGAGCACATAGAGAAAAGATTCAGGATCAAGCGGTTCTTAACGTTTTAGATCAAGCATTAGACGATATACAAGGTGCGCTGTTAAGAGATGAAATGCCTGATTTGACAGCACAAAATATGCTTAAGACGATACGTCAGCGTTTAAGCCAAAATGATGAAGATGACCAGAAATCACTCATTATTTTACAGCAGTTATCACTGATGCTAAGTGTTTTGAATCGATTTAGTATGTTGAAACAACGCCTAAGTCATGATCTAGATAATGATGCCAGCGAACTTGCATCATTATAAATTTGAGTCGGAATTTAGTATGAAATTGGCATAATATCCTTTCCTGAGTTATGCCAATTAATGCTAAACTTAAAACAGTTTACAATTTGTTATTTGCACTATGACCGCGAAAACTTTATATGCTTATACGCTTCAGCCAGTTCCTTACGAGGTTACAGAAGCTGAACAACGTAATGCACAACTTCTTATCTGGCGCAGCACCAATAAAATCAGCACAAAAATCTGGGCAATTATGGGCGTAATTTTAGCCCTTGCGATTTTAGGTCTTATTTTTATTAAGAACTATTCTACAGTGATTTGCTGGGTAGCCATTGTTGGTGTAGTACTTTATTACCTTGGCCGCACATATGGTTTGGAATGGTACGTTAAGCGTAAGATGAATGAGTTTCCTGTACAGGAAATCAAAGGTATTCGCTTAGGTGTACAACCTCACGGTATCGTAATGCTCCAGCAAATGGGATTACAAGAAGGCGTTGGGACCATTGGATGGAAAAACATCTATGAATGGTACAACACCCCTGACTTTATTTTAGTTAACTTTAAAGTAAAAGATCCTAAGGGCCAAGAACAGCAAGGTGCGTATATCTTGCCTAAACGCATGGACTCTAAAAACTTTTCTTTCAATACAATTCGTAAGCATTTGAAAGAAACTGTAGGTGAACCGAAAACTTTATAATTTCACCCCATTAAAAAGCCTCCGTTATAGGAGGTTTTTTATTAAGCTAAAAATAAATGATAATGAAAATTAATATTATCTCCAAAATCCATATTATCTACGCAATCTTCGGCTATACTTCGTTACAAGATCTCCATCATATTTACATTTTCGACCATGTTTAAAAAGTTTTTATTTCAAATTCATTGGTTTCTGGGTATTAGTGCTGGCCTCATCTTATCTATTATGGGTGTTACAGGCGCAATTTATTCTTATGATCAACAAATTTTAAAATGGGTAAATACAGATAGTTATGTTGTTCAAGCAGAAAGTACTCCTAAGCTTACCCCTGCTCAACTTTACCAACATTTCGCAACAACCCAGCCAGAAATTAAAATTAATAGCATTACGATTGCCAAAGACCCTACTGCCTCCTCTGTTGTCAATATTGAAAAAGAAGGCGAACGACGTGGCTACAATATGATGGTCAACCCTTACACAGCACAGGTATTGCCTGATGTTAAAGGTCGCGAGTTACTTTTATTAATACAACAAATTCACCGAAACTTAACTGCTGGAGAGTTCGGTAAACAAATTACCGGCGCTTGTGCCTTAATGCTCATCTATTTTGTTTTGAGCGGATTATATTTACGTTGGCCAAAGAAGCACTCTGCACGTCAATGGCTTGCTGTTAAACCCAAACTTAAAGGTCGAAATTTTATTTGGGATTTACACGCTGTCGTAGGTACTTGGGTTATTGTTTTTTATCTTCTTTTTGCATGTACAGGTTTATATTGGTCATATGACTGGTGGCGTAGCGGTATGTTCAAAGTATTAGGTGTAGAACAACCTAAAATGCAAGGACATGGCGGAGCTGGACGCAATAAAGACAAATCTTCTGAAACTAAATTAGATAGCACTCAGCTGATTACTGCCCTCAACCAAACCTGGAGCGGTTTTAATAATCAAGTTGGACGTGACTATTCAACTTTAACAGTAAACTTACCGAAAAAAGACGATGGAAAAGTTGAATTAAGTTTTGTAGATGCAACGCCACAACACGAGCGTGCACGTAACCAAGCTGTCTATAACTATAAAACTGCCAATATTGAAAAGATGGAGCTTTATGAAGATAAAAAGCTTAATCAAAAAATCATGAGCAGCATGTTACCTGTACATCGTGGCAGCTTTTTTGGACCAGTCTATCAATTTGTAGCAATGTTTGCATCTTTAGCCATGCCATTATTCTTTGTTACCGGTTGGATGCTTTATCTAAAACGCCGTAAACAGAAAAAATTGACACAGGCAGCTCGTCAGTCTTTAGCTGGTCACTACATTGATGAAAATGCGAAACCTTGGTTAATTACTTATGCCACCCAAACAGGAGTTGCAGAGCAACTTGCGTGGAGTACCGCAACCAGCTTGCAAGAAGCACATCAGCCTGTTCAGGTTAAATCTATACAGCAGTTAACTGAAGCAGATTTACAGGAACATGAACAAATTCTTTTTGTGATTAGTACTTATGGTACTGGAGAGGCACCAGACTTAGCTTCTAATTTTGCAAAAAAGCTATTAAAAACAAAATTAGAGCTTCAGCATCTCAGATATGCCGTATTAGCCTTAGGTTCGAAAGAATACCCAGATACATATTGTAGTTTTGGTCACACTGTAGATGGATGGCTTAAAAACAATGGTGCAAAAGCTTACTTCGATACTATCGAGGTAGATAATGCAAATCCAACACATATTCAAAACTGGAATCAAGCTCTTGTAAAAGCAACTAAACTAGAGCTGCATGCCGTTAATCTTGAAAAAGTGTTTGATAATTGGACATTACAACAACGTGACTTGCTCAACCCAAATAGTCTAGGGCAACCAGCTTACAATATTGAACTTACAGCAAATCATGAAGCTATATGGCAAGCTGGAGACATTGCTGAAATACAACCGGGTAATAGCCCTGAACGTATTAATGAGTTTTTACAACACCATCATATTCTTAGAAATGCAGTGGTAGACTCGCTACAAATCTCCATTGAAAAAGCACTTTGGAATAAAAATTTAACGGGTGAGATTGAACCGTTTGCTAATCTGGACCACTTATTAGAACAACTCCCTACTCTACCAACACGAGAATATTCAATTGCTAGTATCCCTTCTCAGCAAGTACTTCGTTTGGTTGTTCGCCAGCAAACCGATGAATCTGGCCATTTAGGGTTAGGATCTGGCTGGCTGACTCAATACACAGAAATTAATCAGAGTATTGCATTACGTATTCGCACCAATGAGTCTTTTCACTTGATCGATGATAATCGTCCAATTATCTGTATTGGTAATGGAACTGGAATCGCGGGTTTAATGAGTTTACTTCATACGCGAACTCGTCATAACTATACTGAAAACTGGCTAATTTTCGGTGAACGCCAACGCGCTCATGATTTCTTCTATGCATCAACCATTGAAGCTTGGCAAACAATGGGAATGTTAAAACGACTTGATTTGGCATTCTCACGGGATCAAGAGCAACGTGTGTATGTTCAAGATATCATTCGACAAAATGCAGTTGAATTGGCCAACTGGATTGAACGCGGCGCAGTTCTTTATGTTTGCGGAAGTATTGAAGGAATGGCTAGCGGAGTAGATCAAGCACTGACTGATATTTTAGGTGAAGAACAAATTGATGAGCTAAGACAACAAGGTCGCTATCGCCGTGATGTTTATTAAAAATCAATAAATAATAAAGCCGAGTAATAGCCGAAAAGCTTTACTCGGCTTTTTATTGCGATCAGCATTGAATTTGGAATGATTTTGCATACACTGTCTGCAATTTAAATTGCAACTCTAAACACAATGCAAGTCAGTAAGTGGATTCGGATTTTCTTGGCCATCATTGGTTCAATTTTATTTTTAGACGGCTTATTTCTAGCTTTCCTAAATAAAATTCATGTAGGCACAATTGTTCCTTTAATATTAGGGGTATTTTTCTGCCTCTATGCCTTATTTTATTATCATCTGGAACGTTTTTTCTTTTATCACTATCGCCTGCATTCAGTTTGGCGTTTCGGATGGTTATGTTTCTGGATCTGGCTGATTGGCTTAGGCTATTTTTTTAGTTTTATTAAAGATAATAAAGATACAGGCCAAAATATTCCCGCGGTGAAAGCAATCATTGTTTTAGGTAGTGGTGTCGAAAATGGACAGCCTTCAGCCATTCTTGCAAAACGCCTCGATACAGCAGCTCCAGTTGCCCTTTCACAACCTCACGCAAAAGTTGTTTTAACAGGTGGTTTAGACTTTTCAGAGAAAGAATCCGAAGCATTAGTTATGTCTCGTTACCTTGAACAGCACTTTCACATTGCCAAAGAAAGAATGATTCTTGAGGACAAAAGTACAAGTACAGAACTTAACCTTAAAAACAGTAAACCATTACTTGAGCAAGCTCATATTAGTATTGATCAACCTATTGCAATTGTTACAAGTGACTTTCATACCCCAAGAGCTGCAGCTATTGCAAAGAAACAAGGCTATACCCATATTTATACAGTTGCTGCCGAAACTCCTTTAGTCAGTCGCTATAACGCTTGGCTGCGTGAATACTTTGCGTACGCGAGTGGCTGGATTCTAAACGAGTATTAATCTTGGTTCAGAAAGCTGCTATTGCTTTACGGTATGGCAGCTTTCATTAAACGAGAGAGTAATCACAATTTAAAGTAATAAATCTGAACTTAAAAAATTAAGAAAGAGAAAGAGAAAGAGAAAGAGAAAGAGAAAGAGAAAGAGAAAGAGAAAGAGAAAGAGAAAGAGAAAGAGAAAGAGAAAGAGAAGTTTTGACCAACAATAGCAAAGATAAAATAGATAGGAAATATAAATAGCAGAAATGCAAAAAACACTAAATAAATTAGTGTATATAATTTTTTAAATTTGAAAAATTATGGTGGGCGCTGACGGGATCGAACCGCCGACATTCTGCTTGTAAGGCAGACGCTCTACCAACTGAGCTAAGCGCCCTGATTGAAAAAGACAACAACCGCAGTCTTTATACATTACATCCTCTAGATCAGGGAATCAAGAGAATGGCGCAGCGGACGGGGCTCGAACCCGCGACCCCCGGCGTGACAGGCCGGTATTCTAACCAACTGAACTACCGCTGCACTTGCAATACTTTAAAAATAAAGTATGGTCACAAATTATGGTGGGCGCTGACGGGATCGAACCGCCGACATTCTGCTTGTAAGGCAGACGCTCTACCAACTGAGCTAAGCGCCCTGCAAAAGCGTTTTATAAAAGTGGCGCAGCGGACGGGGCTCGAACCCGCGACCCCCGGCGTGACAGGCCGGTATTCTAACCAACTGAACTACCGCTGCACTTGAGAGCTTAACGTAAAGGCTTGGTGGGCGCTGACGGGATCGAACCGCCGACATTCTGCTTGTAAGGCAGACGCTCTACCAACTGAGCTAAGCGCCCTGCAAAAGCGTTTTATAAAAGTGGCGCAGCGGACGGGGCTCGAACCCGCGACCCCCGGCGTGACAGGCCGGTATTCTAACCAACTGAACTACCGCTGCACTTTCACAATATCGCAATTGTGGGGTAAACGATGTTAAGTCTTAAGTGGCGCAGCGGACGGGGCTCGAACCCGCGACCCCCGGCGTGACAGGCCGGTATTCTAACCAACTGAACTACCGCTGCACTTGAGAGCTTAACGTAAAGGCTTGGTGGGCGCTGACGGGATCGAACCGCCGACATTCTGCTTGTAAGGCAGACGCTCTACCAACTGAGCTA
>NZ_JEYB01000076.1:0-14395 GCF_000582255.1 Acinetobacter sp. 1566109
TAAAACGTCACTTAAAAAGCGTGCTGGTCAGAAAATACCTCACATGCTGACCAATGCATCAGATCTGTTTTTTAGAGGCCCTCAAATTGCCTTGTCAGGAAAAACACCTTTTGATGTGATTTATAAGCATGAAATTATGAGTTTACGTCACTATAAAAATGAGGCTGAAGCTCCTATAGCTAAACACAGCGTACCGTTAGTCATCGTTCCACCATTAGCAGTCAACATGCTTATTTACGATTTGTTCCCTACACGCAGCCTTATACGTTACTTTTTAGCTCAAGGTTTTGATGTCTATTTAATCGACTGGGGCGTACCAACCCGACATCAGGCAAAATACAATTTTGGCACCTATATAAAAGTCTTTATGCCTGAAATGTTAAAACAGGTTCGTATACATAGTGGACAACAACAGCTCTCTTTACATGGCTGGAGTTTAGGTGGTGCTCTTTCACTCTGCTATACCGCGTTATTTAAAGATAAAGATATTAAAAATTTGATTATTCTTGCTTCACCTATCGACACCCATAAAGCGGGTTATATGGGTAAACTTTATGGAAGCTTGACCAAACCTGCACAGTGGGTTCGTAAGCACACCCCTTTTCGTATTCGCCAACATGTACCAAGTGAAGTGTTTCATATTCATGGTTGGCAAAACACACTCGGTTTTAAATTAACGGACCCAATTGGCAATTTAAAAACCTATTGGCAGCTTTTAAAAAATCTTGATAACCGAGAATTTATTGTTGACCACGCCACCTCTAGTTCATTTATAGACAATATGCTGGCTTATCCAGGCGGCGTTATGCGTGACATTATTTTACGTTTCTGGATTGATAATGAGCTATCAACAGGTGTCGTTAAGTTTGGCGAACTTACAGCTCATCTAAAAGATATTGATTGTTCAGTGTTAGCCGTGGGTGGCGATACAGACATTATTGTGACCGCCGATGCCGTTAAACCCCTTATGACCTTAATTGGTAGTAAAGATAAAACATTCAAAACCGTACCAGGCGGCCATATGGGGGTGGTTTCAGGTAGCCAAGCTCCTAGTTTTGTTTGGCCTGAAATAAGTAATTGGTTAGCGACCCGTTCAGACTAATACTTTTAAAAGCACGAAAGCCAGCGTAGCCAGTTCTACGCTGCTTAAAATTCAAACTATGCAAAAGCTTTTTATTTGAATAATCCATATGCATGTAATTGCTTATCACACGTTATAAGTACGATTTTATAAAACACAAAGATAATAAAAAATTGCCACTTTATAGTTAACCAATATATTAATTTAGTCATAAAAACATAAATTTTATTTATCACAAAACCATTTTTAAAATAAAAAATTTTATCAAACGTTAAATTTTTCTTAAAATATATCCATTTTATTTAAATAATATTTTTGACTTTTAAGATTATCTACCTAAAGTCGATGTTACTTTTTGTTATTTGTGTAAAGCTCAACTCAACAGGGATTTTACTCAAATATTTGAAATACAATAATTTTAATTTATTATTCATTGTAAAATATGTACATTATTTGAACAATTGTAGGCAATATCTCACAATCATGTAGGTCAAAGCTTACAACACAACTGATTGTTTTTCCTATAATTAATTTCAGTACATATAAGCACTCTTTACTATTAAATAGAAAGCTGAATATTAATAAAGAGATCTGGAGAAAATGATAAAGTCATCTTTATTAATATAAAAACTCTTAATAATAGAAAAAGAATCTCAAAAAATTAATATGTACTATCTTTCCTCTGGAAACAGAGGAAAGATACCTTTTTATAATCTTCAGATAGGGTATAGAAAATGTTTATCGCAAAAAATATATTTGTATATTTACTATCAATGTTAGCTCTATGCTTAATGATTATTTTTTTTAATTACCTAGGAATGAATGAGACGACTAATCTCTTAATTTCTTCGGCACTCTTTGGAATATTTATTACGTGGTACTACAAAGGTAGTGGACTATGTATTGCTCTATTTAGTTTTTTTTACTGGGCAATGTTCGTGATTAGTCAAAGTTTAGAAGTGATATGGATGCTTTCGGTTTCACTGATTGTATATTTAGTGATGACTAAAATTGTACCTAAACTCAAGCACATCCATATCGGTATAACGTCAAATAGTTAGAATGGATTTACTCCCCGATTAACCATTCCAACTTTCCTAACCGTATCAACTTTAGTTTGCTCTGCAATTAATAGTTCATTTAAGAAAAATTTGAGATTTTGCTGATTAAGCAAAATTGGGTTAAAAGTACTTTCTCCCATCTTGAGAAAGAAAGCCTCGATATTTGTATTGCGTTGCACATATTTCATTGACCAACGTTGAAAAGAGTTTTCTTCAATGGAATATGTGCATAACCATTTAACATTGTGGTGCCTTTGATCTTTTTGAATTTTCTCAAATAATCTTTCCACTACCTCTTTTTCGCCTTCTAAACATTGAAAAAATGCATTATCGGCATAATAAAGTACTCCACAAATCTCGTTCAAATCATTGAAATCACGAGCTTCTGTTAGGATATCACGCAAATCTTGTAGCAAATCTTCATTATTTTCATTTCGTTGGCTGGCATAACACAGTCGAACGTTCATAAGACTTCCGTGAAATATAAAATTTCATTATTAATGGAATTTTCAACTTAACACACCTTTAACAGAAATACTTTACATTTCATTATTATAAAAAATTCGTAACCTTTCCTAATTTCAATAAAAAAGCCCGAAACTAGTTCGGGCCATGGTATTTATAACCACATTATTTAACACGTTCAATTTGTAAAACTTCAATTTCGGTGGGCTTAATACGATGTGTGTCAACTTCACCTACAATACGTACTTTATCTCCCACTTTTAATTGCCAACCATTTGCTAAGTCATCATCAACATCAATCACGATGGAACCCGTTTTGTCTTTAAGCTCATAATGGTCGCCAGCAATATGCTTTACGATAGTTCCAGTGAGGGTTACACCTGTTTCATCAGCTAATGTTTTTGCTTTTGAAACAGTGACTACATTTTTTGCAGCTTGATTGAGTATAGCCGGATCAGTTCTTGCAAAGGTTGCACTGCTAACGAATAAAACCAGACTGGTAATTGTGGTTAACACTATTTTTTTCATTAAAATTTCTCCTATTCTTTTATTCATAGTTATCTAAACAATTTCTTAAAATTGTGAGTTTTAGCTTTTGTGATTTTTTGTGTCATCATGTCAGATGTACAATATTATTGTTGGAGAAGCTTTTGGACTGGCTCTTTTTTTAATCATTAAAATAAAAAAAAACCACATCGGGTGATGTGGCAAAAAGATGTAGCTTACTGAACCAAAAAAATAACGTATAACAGAGGATATAAGTCTAGAATAGATATTAATTATTAAAATAAACTTAAGAAAAAAATATTAATTAAAGATTTTCTAAAAATTTAGATAAACCTTCTGGTGCCCTTCCTTCTAATCGACTACTAGTGGTTACTCGAACTAAATTGCTCCATGTAATATTACAACACTGTCTTATCAATTTATTAATGAGGGAAACATCTTCATGACAAGGAACCGGTTCAAAACCACCAACTTGCATATAAACAGCAGCACTAAAACTTAAATTTGCACCATGAATATGATGATGATCCATACAGTCTTGATAATGTGACAAATACTTTTTTTGTTTTATAACAGATAATCGGCTCAAGTCATCTAAAGTCACAATACCGCAAATTGCATCTGTAGGCTGATGCAAAATTTGGCAACGCAACCAGTCTGGACTGACAATACTATCGGCATCGGTACAGGCAAGCCAAGTTGCTCCATTTTGAATAACTTGACGAATACCTAAGTCTCGGGCCTTTCCAACACACGCATAATTACATTCAATCCAGCTTACTCTATAACTTTGTACAATTGAGCGCGACTGGTCTGTACAGCTATCGAGCACAACCATAACCTCAACCTGTTCATCCGGTACTTTTTCTATCGCATCTTGAATTGACTGCAAACAGGCTGGCAAATGCTGTTCTTCATTATGCGCTGGAATCACAACACCTATTTTCATCGTAATTGTTCCCGCTGAGCTATTGACGAAGAATTAACAGTCCAAACATCAACCATAAAGTCTGGATCGTTTAGACTTAAATAATGATGAAATGGAAAATATTGCTGAAAGTTTTGATGAACTTGCTTGGCATTCAATTCAAAATCCTGAATATCATGTCGCCAATGGCAACACAAAATTTCCCCTTCCGGGTTTAAGGCCTGCTTTAATTTTTCAATAAACTCATCTAACTCATCGCATGTGAGGTAATACGCCACTTCGCTAATCACAATTAGGTCAAATTTTTGTTCATAAAAATCTTCAGGTATTTTTCTATTTTCAACAGTCACATGTTCAAATGCTTCTAACCTTTGGGATGCGAGTTGAACGGCCTGCTCAGAGACATCTATACACAATAGACTCGCAGCACGCTGAGCTAGATAAACGCTTAAATGCCCATTTGAACAGCCAATTTCTAAAACTTTTTCATAATGAGGTCGTGTTAATAATGCAAGGCAGATTTGTCTTTTACGGGCTTCGTACCAGTGATAATCATAGCCCCATGGATCATTATTACTATGATACAACTCCTCAAAATACATACGAGAATGAGTCACTCAGATATACCTCATAAGGCATTAAAAGACGGCTAATGGCACTAGAAGACAAAACGGCGGAATTGCCTGTACTTTCATCGGCTTCAATTTGTGTTTTAAATTGCATAACTGCTTGAACTTTTTTATTTAATTGGTTTTCAGTTAAGGCATAAGCTTGTGCTTTGGACCAATCAATACGTGGGTCTAAAGGCTCTGCCCAATGCCATGCCCAAATCAGTACATGCACACATACTAATTGATGCACTTTTGCAAAGGCCTGCACTGTTTTCCCGACGGCCTCATGGTCTGGATGCCCATCAAATGCATAACTACAAATTAAAATATCTTCAGGTTGAACGATTTGGCTGAGCGCTTGATTTAATAGATGAGTCTGTGAGTGAATCTGACCATCCGTAAGGTTTAAAGCAATTCGTTCAGAATGATCTGAGACACCTAAACTATTCAAAGCAGCAAAAGTCTCTTGCGGACGTAATTCGTTTAATTGGTCTGGGCTGTATTTTGTTGAATGGGGATGGCTTTGCGTGCCATTACTGACCGCCACAATAACAAGATGACAATTTTCTTTGACTAGCTGCTGCATTAAACCACCACAGCCAAGCACTTCGTCATCAGGATGCGGAGCGACAATCACCACTCTTTTCGAACGAAACAATTGTAAATTCAGCCCATCTAAAGGATGGGTTTTAAATGCCTCTAGCCACTTAAACTTCGGTGTTCCTTCACCTGAAATTACGCGATCTTCGACTAAGGGATGAGTTAAAGTTCCCATAAGCTTTTCTCCGGCAAACAGAGCTCTGCAATAGACTCATAATCAAAAGCCGCATGGCTCTGACGAATAAAGACAGGCAAATCAGCAATGAGCTGTGAAAATATAGCTTCTTCACAATAAGGACGCGCGCCTAAAGCCTTACCAACAAGTTGAATAACACTCTGGCAGCATTGTTCTGTTTGAGCACGCAATATACGGATTTCTCGCTCATGACTGAGCATAGGTTCTTCATCAATAAGCTTGGCAATATATTGAAAATACTGTTTTGTTACAGAAAGCTGTTGAGCTAATTCCCCTAAATACATTTTTTTAAATGCGTTTGGGCTGAGTTTGCAACTTTCATGTAGGAAGCTAACTAAACGTACCGCCGCACCATACCAACAAGCGGCAACACCAGCCGCACCATGCCAAAATCCGGGACGCTCCAAATAGCGATTTGGCTGACCTATAACTGTAACGGGAGTATTGTCAAAATGTACCTGAGCAGTTTGAGTGCCTTGCATACCAACGGCTTGCCAATGATTTAGGTCAACATGAACCGAAGGATCACTTAATTCAACAATACAAAGCTGTGCTTGGCCTTGCTTGTCCTTATAGCTCATTAAAGCCTTGTGAATAAATTCAGCGCCAGAACACCAAGTTTTGATACCGCTACAATGATTGTTCTCGACTTGTAGAGGTGCAGGCCCGCCCTCTGCTGCCCATACCGCCCACGTTTGCTCATCTATTTCAGCTTGATAACCCAGTTCTTTTAAAATACTTAAAGCATCACAATGTGACTCAAATAATTTAGCTAGACTTAAGTCACTCCCTGCAATTTGAGCGAACATTTGCCACCTTTGGTAGGTTTGACCTGATGCTGGATAGGGTAAATTTTTAGCTAAACTTACTAATTCTTGAAGCAAGTCTTGGCGTAGCTGACTTTTGTTTTCAGCTTCAGCATGTTCGAATTCATTCAACATACTCAAGATTTTCATATTTATAGATATTTTAATATTCATTACAAATAATTATTCAAAAGTATTAACTTAAACATATCGAAATAATTCTGTTTAATTAAAGATATAAAATGTAATAAAAAGATATTTTCTATAACTTTATTAAATGAATATTTCGTTTTATTTCATTGTTATTTAACTATATCGCTTAAGTGAAAATATAAAATAATCATGTAAGGTTTATTAAAAAAGAAAGATTTCTCCGATTTTATCCAGTAATTTAGTTTCTACGATTTTTCTATTTCCAAAGAAGAGGTCAAAAATGAGTACTTTAAATATTAATGATATTAAAAAACATGCAGACGTTATTGCTTCTTGTGGTACCAAAGTAGGAACTGTTGATCACCTTGAAGGTGAAAATCAGTTAAAACTTACTAAAGACGAAAATGATCAACATCACCTTATTCCTACTTCTTGGATTGGTGAAGTAAAAGACGATCAAGTCATCTTAAATAAAAACTCTCAAGAAGTTAAAGAAAATTGGCAAGCCATTTAAATTTCTTTGCACAGTTAGTTTATAACTGTGCATCTTATTTAAAAATATAAACAACAATTAAAATAAAATAACGAGAATTAAAAAAGTAAAAAGCTCCTTTTTATTAAGGAGCTTTTTATTTCTATCATAAAAATTTTAATTCAATATTTTTATAAATTACTCTGATTTATTGCAACCGAACGGGTTGCTTTACGCTTTCGGGTCACAAATAAACCGCACACCACCACACCTAACGTTACCCCTAAAGATAGAGTCGTTTCATAACTATAGGCTGGTGAGAAGAACATATAAGCCAATACACTTAAAATAATAATAATCACAAACCAAGTCAGCCATGGAAACAACCACATTTTAAAGGGAATTTCTGCTCCAGCTGCTTCTAACTTATGTCTTAATCGTAACTGTGAAAACGCAATAACCAAATACACCAGCAAAGCAATCGAACCTGTGCTTGAAAGCAATAAGCCAAACACTTTCCCAGGGAATACATAGTTAATGACACAGCATACTAAACCAATAAAAGTTGAGGAAAACACCGCAATTGCCGGTACCCCCGCATAATTCACTTTAGTGACTGCCTGCGGTGCTTCATTGCGTGTTCCTAAACGGAATAACATACGAGAAGACGTATAAATTGCGGCATTCATACAGCTTGCCACGGCGATAAACACAACCGTATCAATAATAAGTTTAGTACCCGGTACATTTAAGCTCATTAAAACGTATTGGAATGTCCCGTACTTTTGTAAGTCTGGTGAACGCCAATCGACAAGCGAAACAGCAATAAACATTGAAACCACAAAGAAAAGAATAATACGGTACAGCACCAAATTGGTGGCACGTCTAATTTTCTGTTTAGGGTTGGATGACTCTGCCGCGGCAATCGAGACAATTTCTACCCCAAAAAATGAAAATGCCGTAATTAAAATGGCAGATAAAATACCTCCCATACCATGCGGCATAAAGCCAGCGTTATTATATAAATTGGCAACACCGCTAACATTTTTAGCTAAAGGCCAAATACCTGAAATTGCCAAAATACCAATTATGATAAATCCAATAATGGCAACCACTTTGACTAAAGAAAACCAGAACTCAAACTCACCAAAGCTTTTGGTACTAAAAAAGTTGGCCAAGCTTAAGAACACAATAAAGCAAAATGCATAGATAGAAACCGAAACGCTCGGAAACCACGAATGTAAAATTTCTGCGCCAGCAATCGCTTCTACCGGAATCGCAAGCACCCAAAACCACCAATATAACCAACCAATAGTGAAGCCTGCCCACGGGCCAATCGCTTTACGGGCATAGGTAGAAAATGAACCGGTGTCCGGCTCTAAAACGGCCATTTCACCCAACATTCGCATGACCAGAAAGACCATAATACTGGTAGTGAGATATGCAAGAATGACCGCTGGGCCTGCTTTGGCAATTGCAGAAGATGAACCGACAAATAAACCTGCACCAATAACACCGCCAATACTAATCATTGTGATATGGCGATTTGAAAGTCCTTCGCCTAATTTTTTTGTTCTATCATTATTCATATTTCATTCCTTAAAAATATATCCATAAAACAATCTATTACATGTTTAAAAATCCTTTGCTAATGAAAAAGGGAAAACCTGATGTTTTCCCTTTGTTGCAGACATTAATTTAAAGTTGGCATTGAGAACTGTTTTGCTTCACGGACTTGAGCCGAAGGCCAGCGCTGTGTAATGGTTTTACGGCGTGTGTAGAAACGGACGCCATCTGGACCATACGCATGTAAATCACCAAACAATGAACGTTTCCAGCCACCAAAGCTGTGGTAAGCCACAGGTACTGGTAAAGGCACATTAATACCGACCATACCCGCTTGAATGTGACTGCTAAAATAGCGCGCTGCCTCACCATCACGGGTATAGATACAAGTACCGTTGCCATATTCGTGGTCATTAATCAGCTGCATCGCTTCTTGCATGCTATTCACACGCATAACTTGCAACACAGGACCAAAAATTTCTTGCTGATAACTGGTCATATTTGGAGTGACTTGATCAATTAAAGTTGGTCCAACAAAGAAACCTTTTTCATAGCCTGCAGGTTTTGCATCACGGCCATCGACCACAATTTTTGCGCCTTGCTGTTCTGCACTTTGAATATAAGCCTGCACTTTGTCTTTATGCACTTGGGTAATAAGCGGCCCAAAGTCGTTACTTGCATCTGCATAGTTACCGAACTTCAATTTTTTCATTTCTTGAGTGAGCTTATCAATCACGACATCGGCAACTTCATCGCCAATAGCAACCGCAACCGAAAGTGCCATACAACGTTCGCCCGAAGAACCAAAAGCAGCGCCTAATAATGAAGTCACCACGTTATCAATATCGGCATCAGGCATAATGATGGCATGATTTTTTGCACCGCCTAATGCTTGGCAACGTTTACCTGTTGAAGTCGCTGTACGGTAAATATATTCAGCAATTGGCGTCGAACCCACAAAGCTGACTGCCTGAATACGTGGATGATGCAATAAGGCATCTACCGCTTCTTTGTCACCATTTACCACATTAAATACGCCATCAGGTAAACCGGCCTGTTTTAAAAGTTCAGCAAGGTATAAAACCACAGAAGGTGCTTTTTCAGAAGGTTTTAAAATAAAGCAGTTACCGCAAACCAGTGCCATTGGGAACATCCATAAAGCAACCATGGCTGGGAAGTTAAACGGCGTAATACCAGCGACAACACCTAGCGGTTGGAACTCACTCCATGAGTCGATATCTGGACCAACATTTTTTGAAAACTCCCCTTTTAAAAGCTCTGGTGCGCCGCAAGCATATTCAACATTTTCTATACCACGTTGCAATTCGCCTTGAGCATCATGAGAAATTTTGCCGTGCTCTTGCCCAATCAAAGCGCAAATCTTTTCGGCATTTTGCTCTAATAGTTGTTTGAACTTAAACATGACACGTGCACGTTTAATAACTGGTGTATCACGCCATGCAGGAAATGCTTGCTCGGCGACCTGAACTGCTTCATTTACCGTTTGAGCATCTGCAATTTCGACTTCTTTACTAATTTCACCCGTCGCAGGATTGTAAACTGGCTGTTTTCTTGCCGTTTTAGATACAATTCGTCCTTGAATGAAATGCCCTAGCACTTTTTTGGCTTGTTCGCTATGCGTACTATTTTCAGTTGAAACTTCGTCATAGCTAAAATCTTCTAGGCCATTTGTCATTGTTGTTACTCCTTACTACAATTAGTTTTCAGATCAAACTGCTTTTTCATTTGGTTTTTAAAGAGCATCCAGAGACACTACCGATGCTCATAAATATCTATAAGGCTTATTTCACTTGATAAAGTGCATCGCCCACGGCATTCAATAAGCGGTCAATATCTGCTTCCGTACTGTTGAACATTGGACCGAACTGAAGCGTGTCACCTCCAAAGCGGACATATAAACCTTCTTTCCAGAGTTTCATACCGAGTTCAAAGCCTCGAATGGTGGCATCGCCATCACGCGGAGCTAACTGCAACGCACCAATCAAGCCACAGTTGCGAATATCTAAAATGTGCGGTGCGCCTTTTAAACCATGCAGCATTTTTTCAAAACTTGGTGCCAACGCCGCCGATTGAGCTAACAAGTTTTTCTTTTCTAAAACTTCAAGCGCAGCTAAAGCGGCAGCGCAAGCAACCGGATGTGCCGAATAGGTATAGCCATGGGTAAATTCAATGGCGTGTTCTGGTAAGTCTTGCTGCATAAACGCAGAGTAAATTTCATGGCTTGCCACCACACCACCTAAAGGAATGGCACCATTGGTGACTTGTTTAGCAAAGTTCAAAATATCTGGCGTAACTCCGAAATATTCCGCCGCAGTCCATGTTCCTAAACGTCCAAATCCTGTAATCACCTCATCAAAAATTAACAAGATGTCATGCTGATCACAGATCTCTCGTAAACGTTGTAAATAGCCTGTTGGCGGCACAATACAACCTGCTGAACCGGAAATAGGCTCTACAATAACGGCTGCAATATTTGAAGCATCATGTAGCTCAATTAATTTAAGCATTTCATTGGCAAGTTCTACCCCGCCTGTTTCTGCACAGCCTTTGGTAAAAGTTAAATTCGGCTGTAAAGTATGTGGTAAATGATCAACATCCATAAGCTGACCAAACATTTTACGGTTGCCGCCAATTCCACCTAAGCTTGTCCCCGCAACGTTTACGCCATGGTAGCCACGGGCACGACCAATCAATTTGGTTTTGCTTGGTTTGCCTTTAATACGCCAATAGGCACGTGCCATTTTGATTGAGGTATCTGCCGACTCTGACCCTGAGTTGGTAAAGAAAACGTGTTGTAGTTTTTCAGGCATATGCTGAACAATTTTATCTGCCAGCTTAAAAGAAAGCGGATGACCAAACTGAAAAGCTGGTGAATAATCAAGCTGACCTAATTGGGCGCTTACCGCTTGTTGAATTTCGGGTAAGGTATGGCCTGCACCACATGTCCATAAGCCTGAAAGTGAGTCATAAATTTCACGGCCCGAATCATCAATCAGGTATGACCCTTTTGCACCCACAATCATGCGCGGATCTTTAGCAAAGTTTCGATTTGCAGAAAAAGGCATCCAGTGTGCCTGATAATTTATGTGCATATTATTATTAGTTTGAACCGCATCCAAAGTATGCTCAGAGTCGCTGAATTTATCCGTATCAAACATAACCATTCCTGTTTATTTTCAAATTATGGTTTGAGTGTACATAGCGAGATAAGTTTGATAAATTCAAATTATCTTGAGTTTAGATTTAAAAAAACAAAACTAAATGAAACCTAAAAAATTAAATCAAGTTACTGATTTTGATATAAAACTTCTCAAAATATTTAAAACGGTTTGCGACTGTCACAGCTTTACATCTGCCGAAAGTATTTTAGGTATTAGCCGCTCTGCAATTAGTTTGCATATGAGTGATTTAGAAAATCGTTTAGGTATTCGGCTATGCCAACGTGGTCGTGCCGGCTTTGCCCTCACCGATGAAGGGCGGGAAATTTTAGAATATATTGAAGTACTCACAGCAGCGATTGAAGACTTCCGCTCTAAAGTCAACCAAATGCATAACCGCCTTAAGGGTGAGTTTAATATCGGCATTATTAACAACCTTGTGACTATGCCAAGAGGCTATATCACCAACACCTTGACTCAACTTGCCGAGGAACATGCCGAGGTTATTATTAATATTAGTATGAGCACCCTTTCAGATATTGAGTGTCGTGTACTCGATAACCGATTGCATGCGGGTGTTATTCCCCTTGTAACGCCTTTGTCTGGTTTAGACTATTTCGACTTATATAGTGAAAGTTCATTTTTATATTGCGGCAAAAATCATCCTTTATTTAACCACTGTAGCAACATCAATTTAAATGAATTAAAAAAATGGCAAGCCATTCTTCCTAATTATGCCATTACATCGGAAGCAGCGAAGTTGCATCAGCTTTTAGACTGTAAAGCCACGGCAAGTGACCGTGAAGGGATTGCCTTTTTGATTTTAACCGGAAAATTTTTAGGTTTTTTACCTGACCACTATGCAAAAAAATGGGTTGTAGATGGTGTGATGCAACCTGTTTTAAAAGACAAAATGCACTACAGCACCCCTATATGCTTAATTACTCATAAGGGTAAAAACCACAATAATATTTTAAAAACCTTTATGGAAATGCTTGAGAAAAGAATCAGTAATGATTAAAAATAGTTATATATAGATGTTAGAATATAGATATTATATAAATAACAAGCCCTTTTATTTAAAAAAACTTCATAATAGAAATTTACAAAATTTAAGCTTCCTAGTGGCTTTTTAGATAAAAATGACTATCGATTATATTTAAATATATTTAATATTTAATAAATATCACTTAACGATCTGTTTTTAATAAATAAAAAATATATAATCACGCCCGCAAAGTAAACATAAATACTTAAGGTTTATTCATGAAAAAAATTTCAACTTTAGCAGTTTCTATTTCATTTATTATGTTAACGGGGTGTGGTGGAGGCAGTTCAAGCTCTAATAATACTGAAAATGTATCATCACAAGCTCAGGAACAATCTACTCAAAATGTATCATCGCAAGCTCAAGGGCAATCTGCTCAAAATGTAAATAGTCTAAAGTGTGATAGAGGTATTCTCTTAAATTCTACGCTTTCAACCAATACAATTTTTGATGAAACGCTATATTCTTTAAATTATAGATTTAAGGAAATTTCTTCAGGAAATCCTCCAACTTCAATTCCACAACTTTATGCATATGAAATTAAAAGAAATGATCAAATGTTATATGCTTATCCAAAAGCACTTTACAATATAACTGCTGATGAAATTGAAAGTAGTTTGGCTGAAGATATCGTCCAAAGTTATGACCTTAACTCTTTCGGTCTTTTCACTAAAAAGACATACCAAAAGCAAAATAATGGTTGGCCTTTAGGTTATGTCGTTGCATCCCAAGGCTCACAAATTACAACTGCTCAATTTAATGATAGTTGTAGTTTAAATTCAGATAATGTGAGTTACGACTACGAAAAAATAGATGTTTCAGGTAAAAAAATATCTGACATTTTCCCATCTAATATTTTAACAAGTCGACCAGAAAATATAGACTACTTATATATGAGTAATCGCTTTGCTGGAATACTTAAAAATAATCAAACAGCTTTTACGAGCTTATTGAATAGTAATGCGACTTTCCCAAGCGGTTCTTTTGTTTATGTACCGAAGTCTGTTGTTTATAACAATACCGAATTTTATTTCTTTGATAACGATAGTACTAATTTCAAAACCCTAGCTGAATGGCAACAAGCCCTTTATCCAACCGTTAAATATAAATTTGATACTGTGGCTGGCTACAATGTGACTTACTCTGTAGACAGTGCAGGTAATCAAATTTATTCGGGTGGTAAAGACCCTGCCATTGAAATGAATGGTAAAATTTACGATGGTGAATGGCAAGTTAAAGGTAATGTTGTTTCTGAAACATACGGTGAACCAGCAATTATGTCGACCACTAATTATCAAACAAAAGGAAAATTTGCTTTATACAATAAAGCGAGTTATGACTTTCTTGTTGACCAAATCCAAACTTACTATAAGTAAAATTTAAAACCTGTATATCCCAAAGTACCTTGCAATGTACTTTGGGATATTTATCTAAACCAGCCCTACCCTTAATAAAAAGTAATCTAATGCCTTATTTCCTTCATACGCATCGTTCTTATCTAAATACTGAATAATTGCACCCTCAATCATATATAAAAAGAGTTTCGCTTCATTAAATGATGCATCGGCCTTAAGTGTTCTAAGTACGCTATAGATTTCATTGGTCAGCCATGTTCTGTACCTTACTGCGGTTTGGTAAGCATTTGGATAGCTATTTTTAGTTTCAAAAATAGCCTTAAATAATAAGTAGTACGGGCCTTCTAAGTCGGTATGTAGAACATAC
>NZ_JEYB01000077.1:0-13838 GCF_000582255.1 Acinetobacter sp. 1566109
TGGTTCTACACCCACCGCTGTTGAAGCAATGATCTTGGCACGTGGTTTGAGGTTGTAAGCCTGAACTGCTTCATCAGAAGCAATCAGTAGAGCTGCTGCGCCATCGTTGATGCCTGAAGCATTGCCCGCAGTAACTGTGCCATCTGCTTTCACAACTGGTTTAAGTTTGCTTAAGCCTTCAAGTGTGGTTGATGCACGTGGATGTTCATCGGTATCAATCACAACAGTCTCCCCCTTACGCTGGGGGATTTCAACTGCCACGATTTCTTTAGAAAAAAAGCCTTTGGCTTGCGCGCTTGCGGTGCGTTGTTGGCTCACCAAGGCAAACTGGTCCTGATCTGCACGATTGACGTTGAACTGTTCAGCGACGTTTTCGGCAGTCTGGGGCATGGTGTCTACACCATACCATTCTTTAAGTTTGGGGTTAATGAAACGCCAACCCATGGTGGTATCTTCAATCTTCTGGCTACGGCCAAAAGCACTGTCAGACTTACCCATCACATAGGGGGCACGGCTCATACTTTCCACACCACCTGCAATCACCAAGTTCGCTTCACCTGCTTTAATGGCACGGGCAGCAATAGCAATCGCATCGAGTGATGAACCGCATAAACGGTTAATGGTGGTTGCCGGCACCTGATACGGTAAACCAGCAAGCAGTGCTGACATACGGCCAACATTACGGTTGTCTTCACCGGCTTGGTTGGCACAGCCATAAATCACATCATCGACCTGTTCCCAATCTACACTTGGGTTACGCTGCATGAGGGCTTTAATGGGTACAGCACCAAGGTCATCGGCACGAACGGGAGCAAGGCCACCTGCATAACGGCCGAATGGAGTACGGATGGCATCGATGATATAAGCGTTTTTCATTCTTACATTTCCATTTTGAAATCTGTTGCTGTCATTGCTACATCGTGAAACTTTTTAGCATTTGCTGGTGCATCATGGTTACTAAGTTCGAAGTAGTCATGACGGAGTCTTATCGTGTTGAGTCAAATGCCAGTAGTTAATTCATGTCACTTTTTTAAAAAAGTAACCAAAAACCTTTGTTGAACAGAGGAGGCTTCCATGCCTCCCTGTCCAACGGGCGACATCCATGTCGCCTGTCACAATAGCGAATTACGGTAAAATCCAAATTAATAAACAAGAACCGCGTATTCAAAGAGTTCCATCCAGTGTTTCGCGTTGGCGACATGGATGTCGCCTCGTTACTCAGCACAACAGGGATGTTGTGTCTGAGTGACAAAGGATTTTTGCTACTTTTTATCCTTAAAAAGTAAGGTACTGCCTATACAAAGGGCTTTCGAAGACCACTATCATTTATAGGCTGTGGCGCTATTGATTAGCTGCCATACTCAATCAATTTAGAGACTTAATTCGTTGCATCAATCAAAGTCGCACCCGTTAATGCCTGTAACTCATCAAAGCTAAGACCTTCAACTTTCTCAATCACCTTTAAACCATCTTTGGTCACATCAATCACACACAGGTCGGTGTAAATACGGTCAACACAGTGCTTACCCGTTACCGGATAAGTCAACTCAGCCACAATCTTTGGTTCACCCTGTTTGGTCACATGGTCTGTGGTGATAAATACTTTCTTGGCACCAACCGCCAAATCCATCGCACCACCCACCGCAGGAATCGCATCCGGCGCACCTGTATGCCAGTTCGCCAAGTCACCATTCGCTGCAACCTGAAATGCACCAAGTACCGCAATATCAAGGTGACCACCACGCATCATGGCAAAAGAATCACCATGGTGGAAAAAGCTGCCGCCTTCTAGCATGGTCACAAACTCTTTACCCGCATTGATCAGTTCAGGGTCTTCTTCACCTGCAGCTGGTGGTGGGCCAAATGCCAATAGTCCATTTTCAGAATGAAGGAAAATATCTTTATCGTTAGGTAAGTAGCTGGCAATTTTAGTCGGTAAGCCAATGCCCAAGTTCACATAGGCACCATCTGGAATATCTTGTGCCACACGTTGTGCAATCTGGTCACGGCTGAGTTTCTGGTAGCTCATGTTATTTCTCCTTATTGCTTACTGTGCTGGCGTTACTTGTACAACATGCTGTACAAAGATACCTGGGGTGATGATGTGTTCAGGGTCTAATCCACCTAGCTCAACCACTTCAGAAACCTGAGCAATGGTGACATCCGCAGCCATGGCCATGATCGGGCCAAAGTTACGTGCAGATTTACGGTAAACCAAATTACCCCAACGGTCGCCCTTATAAGCTTTAATCAAGGCGAAGTCAGCCTTGATCGGATATTCAAGTACGTAATCTTTACCATCAATCTCACGGGTTTCTTTACCTTCGGCCAAAAGTGTTCCAAAGCCTGTTGGAGTAAATACAGCACCTAAACCCATACCGGCAGCTTGAATACGGCACGCCAGATTACCTTGCGGTACAACCTCAAGCTCGACCTTTCCGGCACGGTATAGTTCATCAAATACATAAGAGTCTGACTGACGTGGGAAAGAGCAAATGACTTTTTTTACTGAACCGGCTTTAAGCAGTTTAGCCAGACCATAGTCACCATTACCGGCATTGTTGCTCACAATGGTTAAGCCTTTAACACCGAGTTCAATCAGACCGTCAATGAGTTCAGCGGGTTGTCCTGCGGTACCAAAACCACCAATCAGTATGGTTGCACCATCTTTAATCTGCGATAGAACCTCGCTTAGTGAGGACTTACTTTTGTCAATCATGTGAGAAACCTTAGAGCATGAGGTAACGTGATGTATTACTACCGCTAAAAATTTATTGAAATTCTTAATGGTAGTAATAAATGGAGTAAATTTTGTGAGTCAAAAGCGAACTTTTAACTCACATACAATTTCAATTAAGCGCTAGCGCGACGACGTTCAACTTCAGTTGAAGGAGCAGCAGCGGCATCTTTAACAAGTTCAATGTTAAATGTGATGTGTTTGAAAGCGTGATCTAAACCACGGCGTTGAATTTCAGCTGGGTCAGTTACATCAACTGCTGTTGCCACTAAACCGTCACGAGTAGCGAAGGCAAAGTCATCCCATAAGTACTCATCACCCTCAATGTTGAATTGAGTAGTCAGCTTGCGGTAACCCGGTGCAGAAACGAAGTAGTGAACGTGAGATGGACGGTTACCATGACGGCCTAACTTATTAAGAAGAGCCTGTGTTGTACCTTCAGGAGGGCATCCATAACCAACTGGCATAGTGGTTAACGCTACATATTTACCATCTGCATCAGTGAAAATGGTACGGCGTAAGTTAAAGTCAGATTGTGACTTATCAAAGAATGAATAGTTACCTAAACTGTTGGCATGCCATACTTCAACTTTGGCATTTTCAATAATATTGCCATCAGTGTCAGTTACTTTACCTTCAATAATTAAGGTATCGATTTTGCCAGTTTCAGTTCCATCATCCATACGTGCAAAGCCAACTGATTCAGGCGCGCCAGCTACATAAAGTGGGCCTTCGATAGTACGTGGTGTGCCGCCATTAACACCAGCTTTGGCATCTGCTTCGTCTGCACGTAAGTCAAGATAATGTTCTAAACCTAAGCCAGCAGCCAAAAGACCAAGTTCATTTGCTTGACCTGCATCGGTAAAATATTCCAAACCTTTCCAAACTTCAGAAGGCTGGATGTCTAAATCTTCGATGGCTTGAAATAAATCCCCAAGAAGGCGCACTACAATTTGTTGAACACGTGCATCGACTTCACCTTTTGCTGTGTCGACATTCATTTGTTTTACAAGCGCATCAATTTGTTGACGGTTCATACTAAAACTCCTTAAGTATGCAATACGGTTTTGGGTGGCAGCGCTGCGGGCATTTTGTGTTGCTAGCAAATAGTTGCTACCACGTTCCTTGTTACCTTCTGAATAATCTGCTTGGTTTATAAATGGACTTCAGAGATCACATTTAAAACATTCTTTGGATTTACGAATCATCATCACGAACAGAAGATGGGTGACGGTTCATTGCCATCACTTCAATGTCCATGTATGGATAGAGAGGTAAACCCTGTAAAATGTTGTGCAATTCTTCATTGCTCTCGACATCAAAAATGCTGATGTTCGAGTACTGGCCTGTAATTCGCCAGATATGACGCCATTTACCTTGGCGTTGTAATTCTTGCGAATAAGCTTTTTCAACGGCCTTAATTTCATTTGCTTTGTCGGCTGGCATATCAAGTGGAATATGCACATCCATACGTACATGAAATAACATGGGAAACTCCTTATCCTGTTGCCTTAACGACGTAATTTCTCAATTTTATCTTCATCAATTTCAATGCCTAAGCCCGGAGCTGTTGGCAAATGCAATTCAAAGTTTTCGTAACGTAACGGCTCTTTTAAAATTTCTTCGGTCAGTAATAACGGACCAAATAATTCAGTGCCGAACGCTAATGTTTCAAAGGTTGCAAATACATGGGCCGATGCAATACTTCCTACAGGACCTTCAAGCATGGTGCCGCCATATAGGTCGATACCAGCCAAACCAGCAATTTTGCCAACTTCACACGCTTCGATCAGGCCACCAGATTGTTCAATTTTTACGGCAAATACATCTGCACCATGATTTTTTGCAATACGGTATGCACTGTCAGGTCCAGTTAAAGCTTCATCTGCCATAATGGCAACATCAAAACGATGGGTGAGGCGAGCAAGTGCTTCGGTATTTTGAATTGCACATGGCTGTTCAATTAAATCGATTCCACCATCTTGGAGCTGTTGAATACCATGAATACACTCAAGTTCTGACCATGCACGGTTTACATCTACACGTACACTAACATCAGCACCTAATGCTTTTTTAATCGCAATCACATGGTCAACATCTTGCTGTAAAGGACGTGCACCAATTTTAAGTTTGAACGTGTTATGGCGCTTTAGCTCAATCATTTTACGAGCTTCAGCAATATCTTTTTCCGTGTCACCAGACGCAAGCGTCCAAAGCACAGGTAAACTATTACGCAGACGTCCACCTAAAACTTCGCTTAATGGCACACCCAAACGTTTGGCCTGAATATCAAGTAGGGCAGTCTGAATGGCGCACTTGGCAAAGCGGTTACCATTAATATTTTTACGAATCAGTTTGAGTGTTTGTGCAACATTTAAATCTTTAACTGATGTCAGTAATGGTGCAAAGTAGGTATCAATATTGGCTTTGACACTCTCAGGACTTTCTTCACCATAGTTCAGCCCACCAATGGTGGTGGCTTCACCCCAACCGACAATACCATCCGTGGTCGTAATTTTAACGAGTACCAAAGTCTGGGTACGCATAGTAGTCACAGACAACTGGTGAGGACGGATAGTTGGAATATCCACAAGTATGGTTTCTATGGTTCTATACATGAAGTTTCAACTATTACGAACTTGTTTGTATACCATAGAAGAATGTAATAGCCTAAAATAGATATAGAACGGTATTTTAAGATACTAAAAAGGTATATTAATGGAATTAAGACATCTACGTTATTTTGTTACCGTTGTTGAAGAACAGAGTCTGACGAAAGCCGCAGAAAAGCTTTTTATTGCTCAGCCACCTTTAACACGCCAAATCAAAAAACTAGAAGAAGAATTAGGGATCGATTTATTCGAAAAAGGCTCTCGTCCATTAAAAGTAACGGAAGCAGGGCTGTTTTTTTACCAGCATGCGGTGCAAATTTTGACTCACACCGCTCAAGCTGCTTCGATGGCTAAAAAAATGAAGCTGGTCGAGAACGTTGTTAAAGTTGGTTATGTGAGTTCGCTTCTTTATGGGCGATTACCACAGGTCATTTATCTATTTAGGCAAAAAAATCCTGACATTCATGTCGAGCTTATTGAATGTGGTACACGAGATCAGGTAGAAGCATTAAAACTTGGCAAAATTGATTTAGGTTTTGGTCGATTACCAATTAGTGATCCAGCCATTAAGCGACTTCTGCTTAGAAAAGAAAAGTTAAAACTCGCAATCCATAAAAAACACCCATTAAGTGATTTCCAAGAGACAGGAATTTATTTATCTCAAATTATTAATGAGACGATTTTTTCTTATCCAACCACACCTAAACCAAATTTTTCGACCACTATTCAAGCTTTATTTACCAAATTAGGTCTTGTTCCGGCCAAGCTGACTGAAGTACGAGAAATTCATATGGCACTTGGCTTAGTGGCATCCGGTGAGGGTATTTGTATTATTCCGGAAAGTGCCTGTGATATTGGTATGAAAAATCTAACTTATTTAAATATTTTAGATTTAGAAGCCTATAGTCCGATCTCTCTATCCATGCGCAATATGGATCAAAGTTCCTATATTCCTAAAATCTTAGATTGCATTGAAGAGATCTATAGCGAAGAAGAAGTATCCAGAAATTTAAATTTATAACTTTTTAATACGTTTTAAATTGAATTATCATGTTATTTTAAAACTTTAAACCTATAGGTAATATGTAAAAGGAATTATTAAATGAGAAAAATTTTAGGTGTAGCGTCTCTCATTATGTCTACAGGTGTTGTACATGCTGAACAATTAAAAGAACAAGAAAAAATTTCTCCGTATAGTGCGAATGTAACTTTTGCAAGTCAATATATTTCACGTGGTTTCCAACAAACTTGGGGTAAACCAGCCTTACAAGGTGGACTGGATTATGCCAACCCGAATGGTTTTTTTGCAGGAACTTGGGCATCAAGTGTCAGCTCTAACTATCTGCGAGATGCCTCGGTTGAATGGGATTTTTATACAGGTTATTTAAAAACAATTGATAAATTCTCGATTGGTATGTCTATTTTTTATTACTACTATCCAGGCGCGAAAAGCACACCAGAAACGGGAAGTACGAGTTATAACTATGGTGAAATCGTACCTCAAATTGGCTATGGTCCTTTAAGCCTTAAATACTTTGTGACTTACACGCCAGATTACGCTGGTTATAACTCTAAAACCATGGGGGGATCTGCTGGTAAAAGGTCAAGAGGATCGAGTTATTTAGATGTTAACTTTACCCAGCCCATCAGTGAAACTTGGACTTTTGGTGCCCACTATGGCTATGAAAGAATCAAAAACTTTTCAGAGTCGAACTTTCAAGATGTTAAAGCCGAAGTAATTAAAGATTTAGGTGATGGTTGGAGTACAGGATTAGCCTATACCAAGGCATGGGATAAAAATGCTTATTATAAAAAGTATAGCAATGGTGAGCCGGGTGCACCTATTTCAAATCCAATTGATTCAACTTTTACAGTCTCTGTAAAAAAGGTGTTCTAATTTATAAATAAAAAGCCTGATCACTTTAATTTAGAGTCAGCAGGCTTTTTCTAATACATAGAGAAAATTATTTTTTAATTAAATCATAAGCCATCTTAGTGTCATCTAGCTGAACGAGTGAAGCATGGCGAGCAGAGAGCGGATCTTTATTTTCAATTGCTGTCAAAATTGCTTTATGTCTTGGTAGCGAATGGCCTTGCAAATTTGGACGTAAGCTTGTTACTTGAATTGATTGCTGCAAAGGTAAAACCAACATTTTTGACATATAAGCCAATAAGTCATTATGCGTTGCTTTAGCAATTGCTAAGTGAAACTGAATATCGGGTTCTATAAACTCTTCAACTGTTGTCGCTTTTTCCATGCCTTCATAGGCTTGTTTAATGCGCTCAATATCCTCTTCATTTGCTGTACTTGCCGCGATATAAGCAAGCTCTGGTTCTAGAACTCGTCGTACAGTAGAAAGGGTTTTAAAAAACTCGTGCTCAGGTGTCGTTTGAATCAACCAAAACAATACATCCGGATCGAGCAAATGCCATTCTTCTTTCGGTCTAACCACAGTCCCGATTTTAGGTCTTGAGTAAGTTAAACCTTTAGCATTTAAAACACGGATGGCTTCGCGAAAGACAGGGCGGCTGACTTTATATTCCTCACATAAATCAACTTCACTTGGGAGCTTTTCATTTTCTGAAATTTCTCCAGAAACAATTTTTAATCCCAATTGTTGAACGATTAATGCATGTTGGCTTTTGCTTGGAATAGGATTTTTATAGTCAGCTTTACTCATATTTCACTATTACGACATGTTGAATATCCTATGGTATAGATGACCTTGTGTTTTAACAAGATCATCTTTTTCAAGAATAAATATTAATGAGAATGACGTGGAACTTCCGAGCCGCGGCAACCGACCAAGAAATCAAAATCACAGCCTTCATCGGCTTGTAAAACATGTTCTACATATAGCTTACGGTAGCCGCCAATAAAACTTGGTGGAGCTGGAGGCGCTAAATTTTCAAGACGTTGCTGAAGTTCTTCATCACTCACTTCTAGGTGAAGTTTTCCAGCGTAGGCATCAAGTTCAATAAAGTCACCATTTTGAACTACAGCCAAAGGCCCACCTGCCATGGCTTCTGGAGCAACATGCAAAACTACAGTGCCATAAGCTGTTCCACTCATACGTGCGTCGGAAATACGGACCATGTCGGTAATGCCTTTGGCTAAAATTTTTGGTGGTAGTCCCATATTTCCGACTTCTGCCATGCCCGGATAGCCTTTAGGGCCGGCATTTTTCATCACAAGAATACAAGTTTCATCGACATCTAGATCTGGGTCATTAATACGGGCTTTATAATCATCGAAGTTTTCAAATACGACTGCACGGCCACGGTGTTTCATCAGTTCCGGTGTAGCAGCAGACGGTTTAAGCACCGCACCTTTAGGCGCTAAATTTCCGCGTAAAATACACATGCCGCCATCTAGTCGAATTGGGTTATCTATTTTCCGAATCACTTCATCGTTATAAATAGATGATTGCTGGCAATTTTCCCAAATGGTTTGTCCGTTTACGGTTAAAGCTTGAGGATGTGGTAAGAGATTGGCTTCACCCATGCGACGAATTACGGCTGGCAAGCCGCCGCTATAATAGAACTCTTCCATTAAAAAACGGCCCGAAGGCTGTAAGTCGACAATGGTTGGCATGCCGCGGCCAACACGGTTCCAGTCATCGAGTTGTAAATCAACCCCAATACGTCCAGCAATTGCTTTTAAATGAATAACTGCGTTGGTTGAACCGCCAATAGCTGCATTGACTTTAATGGCATTTTCGAAGGCTTCTTTTGTTAAGATTTTAGAAAGACGTAAATCTTCATGTACCATATCAACAATACGCATACCAGAAAGATGAGCCAACACATAACGGCGAGAATCTACCGCTGGAATGGCCGCATTGTGGGGTAAAGAAGTGCCTAGGGCTTCAGCCATACACGCCATTGTAGAGGCTGTGCCCATGGTGTTACATGTACCAGCCGAACGAGACATACCAGACTCGGCAGATAAAAATTCATTTAAATCAATTTTGCCTGCTTTGAGTTCTTCATGCATTTGCCAAACGATGGTACCCGCCCCAATATCTTTACCTTTGTGCTTACCATTCAGCATGGGACCGCCAGTCACTACAATGGCTGGAATATCACAGCTTGCAGCTCCCATTAATAATGCAGGTGTGGTTTTGTCACAACCTGTCAGTAAGACCACACCGTCAATAGGGTTACCACGAATAGCTTCTTCGACATCCATACTGGCTAAGTTACGGGTAAACATGGCGGTAGGACGTAAATTCGACTCACCATTTGAAAACACTGGAAATTCAACAGGGTAGCCGCCCGCTTCTAAAATCCCTTTTTTTACATGTTCGGCAATTTTTCGAAAATGCGCATTACATGGGGTGAGTTCAGACCATGTATTACAAATCCCAATAATAGGCTTGCCTTGAAACTCATGATCTGGAATTCCTTGGTTCTTCATCCAGCTACGATACATAAAGCCATTTTTATCCGTTGTACCAAACCAGGCAGCCGAACGAAGAACTTGTTTGTTATTCATACAAATTTCCCTATATAGTATTACTATTAGAATTAATTGAATTAAAAATACACCATAAATTTTATTTTTAAAAGGTTTGAAATTTAAATAGTATTACTATATTTTAAATTAAAAGGATAATTTACGAGCAAGATGCTCTATAAGTAAATAATAGGAAATGGAGTCGAACATGGATTTCGAAAAGGATGTAATACGGACGGTCACGTTTAAGCTGATACCTGCATTAGTCATACTATATCTGGTGGCATACATTGATCGGGCCGCTGTCGGGTTCGCTCATTTGCATATGGGTGCCGATGTAGGAATTGGTGATGCTGCCTATGGTCTAGGAGCTGGCTTATTTTTTATTGGATATTTTCTTTTTGAAGTTCCAAGTAATTTGCTTTTAGACAAATTTGGTGCTCGTAAATGGTTTACTCGCATTTTATTAACATGGGGCCTCATCACCATGGCCATGGCGCTTATTCAGGGCCCTAAAAGTTTTTATCTCTTACGGTTTTTACTCGGTGTAGCAGAGGCAGGTTTTTTCCCTGGTGTTTTATACCTGATTACACAGTGGTATCCGGTGCGGCATCGCGGAAAAATCATGGGAATGTTTGTGCTTTCACAACCGATTGCCATGATGATTGCAGGGCCTTTAGCGGGTCTATTACTTGGAATGGATGGCATTGCAAATTTGCACGGCTGGCAATGGTTGTTCGTTGCAGTTGGCTTGCCTGCAGTTTTATTGGCTTTACCTACATTTCTGTGGCTGCCCGATAACATTGATAAAGTAAAGTGGTTAAGCCTTGAACAAAAACAATGGCTTAAAACTGAACTTGTTAAAGATGAAGCTGAATACGACCAAACCCGACATGCCAATCCACTACATGCTTTAAAAGACAAACGCGTACTTTTATTAGCACTCTACTATTTACCGGTAACTTTAAGTATTTATGGTTTAAATCTCTGGCTTCCTACCATTATTAAGCAATTTGGCGGAGGTAGTGATATTCAAATTGGGTTCTTATCTAGCATTCCCTATATTTTTGGAATTATTGGACTTCTCATTATTCCACGTAGTACTGACCGCCTGAACGATCGTTACGGACACTTAAGTTTTCTATATGCACTAGGTGCTTGTGCAATGTTTTTAAGTGGTTGGCTAAATTCTCCAGTTATGCAGTTGGCAGCTTTGGCTGTAGTTGCGTTCTGTCTATTTTCATCGACTGCCGTGTTTTGGACACTACCTGGTCGTTTCTTAACGGGTGCAAGTGCAGCAGCTGGTATTGCCTTAATTAACTCTGTTGGAAATTTAGGTGGCTATGTCGGTCCATTTGGGATCGGACTGTTAAAAGAATACACGGGAAATATGGCTGCTGGTTTGTATTTCTTATCTATCGTCATGCTTTTTGGCTTGATTCTGACTTACATCGTCTATGCCAAGCTCGAACGCCAAAAAACACAAACAGTGAATATTCAAAAGCCTTTGTAAGGAATAAAACATGCAAATTATTCAATTTGAAAATCGTGCAAATCAACGTGCCGTCGCCAAAGTAGAAGGCAACATGGCATATCCGGTTAAAGATATTCAATCGGTTCGTGATTTAGCACTTTTAGCAATCCGCAATAAAGTTTCACTGGAACAACAAGTTGAGGCGTTAGGGTTTGAGTCCGAAACTTATGATTATTCATCTTTATTAGCAGACTTAAAGGTATTGCCGCCTTTAGATCATCCAGATCCAACGCATTGTTTAATTTCCGGTACAGGTTTAACCCATTTAGGTTCTGCATCTGCACGAGACAAAATGCATCAACAAAATTTAAGTGATGACAGCTCGGTGACCGACACCATGCGAATATTTCAATGGGGGCTACAAAAGGGGCGTCCAGCAGAAGGTCAGATCGGGGCACAGCCAGAATGGTTTTATAAAGGCGATGGTTCAATTGTGGTAAGACCGGGAGATGAATTACCTTTACCACCATTTGCCGAAGACGGCGGCGAAGAACCTGAAATCGCAGGCCTCTATGTTATTGGAGAAGACCTAAAGCCTTACCGAATCGGGTTTGCGCTGGGTAATGAATATTCTGACCATGTAATGGAGCGTCGTAATTATTTATATCTGGCCCATTCAAAATTACGTTTTTGTAGTTTTGGTCCAGCTTTACGGACAGGCGAATTACCAAAACATTTAGTCGGAACCAGCCGTTTGCGCCGTGATGGACAAATCATTTGGGAAAAACAGTTTTTGTCAGGTGAAGACAATATGTGTCATAGCTTGGCAAATCTCGAATATCACCACTTTAAGTATCAACAATTCTTAAAAGCAGGCGATGTTCATATCCATTATTTCGGTACAGCGACTCTATCTTTTGCCGATGGTATTCAAGCACAAGTTAATGATGAGTTTGAAATAGAGATGAAAGAGTTTGGTTATCCACTCAAAAACAAACTTGCTCATATGCAACCCGAGTTACCGATCGGTTCAGTTATCACACTCTAAGGAATATAAAAATGGTCATTGGACACAACTTTATTGGCGGTTCACGTAGCGCACAAAGTACAAGCTTATTGAAAAGTGTAAATGCAACAACTGGTGAAACTTTGCCTTATGAGTTTCACCATGCAACCGAGCAAGAGGTCAATCAGGCCTGTGAAGCGGCCAGTCAAGCGTTTAAGACTTACCGCCATACCACACCTGAACAGCGTGCTGTTTTTCTAGAAAATATTGCCGATGAACTTGATGCATTGGGTACAGATTTTCTTGAAATCGTTTCACAGGAAACCGCTTTGCCACTTGCACGCTTACAAGGTGAACGTGCCCGTACCAGTGGGCAAATGCGCCTGTTTGCCAAAGTGTTACGCCGTGGTGACTTTTTAGGTGCCCGTATTGATACCGCTTTACCTGAGCGTCAGCCTTTACCTCGCCCAGACCTGCGCCAGATTAAAATCGGTGTTGGCCCTGTGGCAGTTTTTGGGGCAAGTAACTTTCCTTTAGCATTCTCAACTGCGGGTGGTGACACTGCTTCGGCACTAGCGGCTGGATGTTCGGTGATAGTAAAAGCCCATAGTGGACATATGGCCACAGCAGACTTTGTAGCACAGGCTATTGAACGTGCCGTAGAAAAATCAAATATGCCTAAAGGTGTATTTAACATGATTTATGGTAATGGCGTAGGTGAACCACTGATTAAGCATCCTTTAATTCAGGCTGTGGGTTTTACAGGTTCATTGCGTGGTGGTCGCGCTTTATGTGACATGGCCGCAGCCCGTCCACAACTGATTCCTGTATTTGCTGAAATGAGCAGTATTAACCCGATGTTGATGTTGCCTGAAGCCTTAAAAAACCGTGGTGACAAAATTGCACAGGACTTGGCAGATTCAGTGGTTCTAGGCTGTGGTCAGTTCTGTACCAATCCGGGTTTAATCTTGGGTATTAAATCGGTCGAATTTAGCCAGCTCATTAGCAACCTAACCGACATTATGTGGGCTAAGCCTGCACAAACTATGCTCAATGCCGGAACCTTAAAAAGTTATACCGCTGGTCTTGAGCACTTAACCCAGCATCAAGGCATTAAGCATTTGGCAGGTCAAACTCAACAAGGCAATCAGGCTCAGCCGCAACTGTTTAAAGCTGATGTTGAGCTTTTACTGGCGGGTGACCAGCTTTTACAGGAAGAAATTTTTGGGCCAACCACAGTCATTATTGAAGTTGAAGATAAAGCCCAACTCATTCAGGCGCTACAAAGCATGAATGGTCAACTGACTGCGACTTTAATTGCCGATGAAGCTGACTTAACCGAGTTTGCAGATGTAGTGCCAGTTTTAGAGGAAAAAGCCGGTCGATTACTCATAAATGGCTACCCAACGGGTGTAGAAGTGTGTGATGCGATGGTACACGGCGGGCCATACCCAGCCACTTCAGATGCAAGAGGCACCTCAGTTGGAACCTTGGCCATTGACCGTTACTTAAGACCTGTGTGTTACCAAAACTATCCGCAAAGTTTATTG
>NZ_JEYB01000078.1:0-13831 GCF_000582255.1 Acinetobacter sp. 1566109
TACCAGCGCATTGAGTAAAAACTCGGTATTGCCCAAGAACAAAATAAACAGTAAAAGACCAATTGATACATAAATGTTGATTTCAGACAAAATCCTAAGGCCTTTATTCACCCCAGATGTCACTGAAATAATACTAATACCGACTGCAATGGCAATGAGTGCAAACTGCATCCAGATATTCTCTGGCAGTCCTAATAAAACATGTAAACCATAGTTCAGCTGTACTACGCCAATCCCGCAGGTGGTCGCAATACCAAAAATTGTCCCGATGACGGCGGCAGTATCTACACTATGGCCAATTGCCCCATTAATTCTGTTCCCAAAAATTGGGTAAAGTGCAGAACGAATGGTAAGCGGTAAGTTATAGCGATAACTGAAATAACCAAGTGCCATACCAATCAAGGCATACATACACCATCCGGTCAAACCATAGTGAAACAGCGTCCACACCATACTTTGGCGTGCCGCTTCATAGGTCTGGCCTACACCAACAGGCGGCTGCATATAATGAGATAATGGCTCGGCCACCGAGAAGAACATTAAATCGATACCAATACCTGCCGAAAACAGCATGGCAGACCAACTCAGTAAACTAAACTCAGGCTTTGAGTGTTTAGGACCAAGTTTAATTTCACCATATCGTGAACAGGCAATGAAAATGACAAACACCATATACAGCGTAGCAGCCAGTAAATAATACCAGCCAAAGGTTGACGTTACCCACGCAAGAACGGTGTTAATGGTTCGATTTGCGAAATCGTTAAATAAAAAAGTAACGAGAGAAAAGATTAAAATGATTAGAGCTGAAATATAAAAAACCACACGGTTAAGCGGGTCTTTTTTAGATTTAGATAATGTTAAATCATCAACTGCTCTTGGATTATCTGTTGCCATACAATCCTCAAGGAATAGAAGAAAAATAAAATATTCAATTTAGTCTTTTCACTATTTAACAATAATGAAAAGACTGCTTTGAACGCAAAAAATATAAATAAATGTGATGAACCAAGGTTATAAAACTTCGGTCACTTTGTTCTGGTCACAATTCGATGGAATAGAAATGTCTTTTGAAATAGCTAACTGCTTTTTCGCAACATTCGGGTCAAAATCATCTTGCTTTAGGGCTTTGGCTAGGCCAAACATATAAAGCAAAATAATCACAGAAAATGGTAAACCACATAACACCACTGCACTTTGCATGGAGTTAAAACTACCTGCTAATAATAAGCCGATACTTACAATGGTAATGACCACAGACCAAAAGATGCGTAACCAGATCGGTGAATCACTATCACTGGTGCCCCCTTTCGAGGACAAATTGGCGATCATTAGTGTACCAGACCCAACCGGTGTCAAAAATAAAACGAAACAAATTACAACAACAATCCCGGCAATATACGGATTAAACGGGAGATATTCGAGTAATTTGAATAATGACAACGCTGGATCACTTAAAACCATATCACCTAAAACTTTCTGTTTTTGATTGAGAATTAAATGAATTGCAGTATTTCCAAAAATCGAGATCCAAGCCAAGGTAAAACCTAGTGGAATGAGGCATACACCCAAAACCACTTCTCGAATAGTTCGGCCTTTAGAAATTCGGGCAATAAACATTCCTACAAAAGGTGCCCAAGCAATCCACCATGCCCAATAAAACACAGTCCATGAACCCAACCAGCCACTGGCTTTTTGATTGTATAAATACATATCAAAACTTTTACCCATAAAATTATTAAGGTAATCGCCCGTATTTTGCACAAGACCATTTAACAAATGGTTAGTCGGTCCTGTTAAAAATACAAATAAAAGCAAAGCATAGAGCAAACGTAAATTAATCCGTGATAACCATGCCAAGCCTTTTTCAATCCCGACCACTGTGGTGACTGTCGCCACAAACATCATGATTAAGACTGCAGTAATTAAAGTTGCAGAGCTATGCGGTATTTCAGGAATTAAATAACAAATACCTGAAACTAACACCAAAGCACCAATACCTAAGTTGGTCACGAGCGAAATGACAGTCGCTAAAATACCAAAGCCATCGACAAAATCACCCACTAAGCCATGAACCCGCTCTCCGAAAATTGGATAGAGAGCCGAGCGCAATGCGAGCGGTAAATCCTGTCTAAAGGCAAAATAACCTAATGTCACGCCGAGCAAAGCATAAAGCACCCAACCATGAATACCCCAGTGCAAAAAGCTATAGGTCATGGCATTACGGGCGGCCTGAACAGTACCTGCCTCACCTTCTGGTGGTCTTAGAAAATGGTCAACAGGTTCAGCAACACCATAATAAAGTAGCGCGATACCAATACCTGCCGAAAACAGCATTGAGGTCCAAGCCAAATAGCCAAACTCAGGTTTGTCGTGGTCTTTTCCTAAAGGAATCTGTCCCACTTTTGAGAAGGCAAGCCAAGCCACAAAGCCTAAACACAGCACAATGACTAACATGTAATACCACCCAAAAAAGTGGTTTACCTGTTCTTGCACATAGGTCAGCCAAAACTGACTTTTTTCTGGAAACAGTACAAATAACAGGCCAAAAATGCCGATACTGACTGCCGAACTCCAAAATACGAAACGATTTAACCGAATATGGTCTGAAGAATATCCATCACTTTTCAACACCATCTTATTGCTCCTTGCAATCGGTGTATTTTTTCCAAAATAACGTGATAAGTACTGGACTTATGCGCATCATCCTATCCGTAAGAACTTCTGATTCTACCTCTTCTTCCCCGAAGTCAGATTCAAAAATTCATTGATTTTTACACATCATACTTGTTATTGATTGAACGTTCAATCAATAACAAGTATGATAAAAAAGTGCTATGATGCTCTGCAAGTTAACATGCTGAATTTAAAGCACCCATAAAAGTGCTGATGTGGACAATCATGACAAAACGCAGAGTAAAACCAGAGCATGTGCGCCGTGAAGAGATTATGAACGCTGCACTCGACGTAATTTATGAAGTGGGGTTATCTAATACCACCATTGCACAAATTGCAAAAAAAGCCGAGCTGTCGACCGGCATTGTTAGCCATTATTTTGGCGACAAACAAGGGTTAATAAATACCTGTATGCAAGAAATGCTGAATGTTTTGCGTCGGAAAACCGAACAATACAGAGCAGAAGCAGATTCGCATCCAGAGAGCCAAATTAAGGCCATTATCGACTCTAACTTTGACATTAGTCAGGTAAATGAAAAAGCAATGCGGGTCTGGTTAGACTTTTGGTCTGCAAGTATGCATGTACCGGACCTGAGCCGTTTGCAAAAGATTAATGATCAACGCCTGTACTCCAACTTGAAGTTTTATTTTCTCAAGTTAGTAGATGAACAACAGGCCAGTGTTGCCGCAAGAGGTTTGGCAGCATTGATTGATGGATTATGGCTACGTGGCAGTTTAAGCCGTCATAACGAATTTGATAGCGAACTGGCCCGTTCCATTGCTTACGATTATGTAAAAACGCAATTGCAATTTGCGAACAAGCCTTTGCAGGAGAGACAAAATGAGTGATGTACAAGTTTATCAACTGTATATCCATGGACGCTACGTTGAAGCAACCAGTGGTAAAACATTTAACAGTATTAACCCTGCCAACGGCGAGACAATCGCGACTCTTCAACAGGCATCTGAACAAGATATTGAAGCTGCTGTAAAAAGTGCCCAACAAGGACAAAAAATTTGGGCAGCCATGACCGCTATGGAGCGTTCACGTATTTTACGCCGTGCTGTCGATATTCTCCGTGAACGTAATGATGAGCTTGCCCGTCTTGAAACACTCGACACCGGTAAAGCCTATAGCGAAACATCTACCGTCGATATTGTGACTGGTGCAGATGTACTCGAATACTACGCAGGACTTGCAACCGCTATTCAGGGCGAACAAGTTCCACTTCGCGAATCAAGTTTTTTTTATACACGCCGTGAACCTTTAGGCGTAGTTGCAGGTATTGGTGCCTGGAACTATCCAATCCAAATCGCTTTATGGAAATCTGCCCCTGCCCTTGCTGCCGGCAATGCCATGATTTTCAAGCCAAGCGAAACAACGCCACTTACTGCATTAAAACTTGCAGAAATCTATACAGAAGCTGGCTTACCAGACGGCGTATTTAACGTAGTACAAGGTGCTGGTCGTGAAATTGGTCAATGGCTGACTGAACATCCTGTGATTGAAAAAATCTCATTCACGGGTGGCGTAGAAACTGGCAAAAAAGTGATGGCAAGCGCTGCTGGCTCTACCCTTAAAGAAGTGACTATGGAGCTTGGTGGTAAGTCACCACTCATTATTTGTGAAGATGCTGACCTTAACCGTGCCGCAGACATTGCGGTTATGGCGAACTTCTTTAGCTCAGGTCAAGTATGTACCAACGGTACACGTGTATTTGTTCCAAAATCACGTTTAGCCGACTTTGAAAAAGCCGTTGTAGAGCGTGTAAAACGTATTCGCATTGGTGACCCAATGGCTGAAGACACAAACTTCGGCCCGCTCACGAGCTTCCCTCATATGGAAAAAGTGTTGTCTTTCATTGAGTCAGGCAAACAACAAGGCGCTAAAGTATTAATTGGTGGTGGTCGTGCGACAGAAGGCGAACTTGCCAAAGGCGCTTATGTACTACCAACGGTATTTAGCGACTGCACTGACCAAATGGCGATTGTTCAAGAAGAAATTTTTGGACCAGTTATGAGCATTTTAAGCTATGAAACCGAAGAAGAAGTGATTCAACGTGCCAACGACACGACCTTTGGTCTAGCTGCTGGCGTAGTCACTCAAGATATTAGCCGCGCTCATCGCATTATTCACCAAATTGAAGCTGGTATTTGCTGGATTAACACTTGGGGTGAATCACCTGCTGAAATGCCAGTCGGTGGCTACAAGCAATCTGGTGTGGGCCGCGAAAATGGCTTAACCACGCTTGGGCACTATACCCGTATCAAATCTATTCAAGTTGAACTTGGCGATTATCAAAGCATTTTTTAATGCCTCAATCGCTCTAAACACTTCAACCTAAATCACATATGCCGAGCAGTCTTTATAGATTGCTCAGGCAAACTGTTAGTAAAAAAAGGATAGTTATGAATATTAAAGAATATGATTACATTATTATTGGCGCAGGATCTGCCGGAAATGTACTCGCTGCGCGTCTGACTGAAGACAAAGATACCACCGTTTTACTCTTAGAAGCAGGTGGACCAGATTATCGCTTGGATTTCCGTACACAAATGCCGGCAGCCTTGGCCTATCCTCTTCAAGGTCGTCGCTATAACTGGGCTTATTTAACCGACCCAGAACCGCACATGAATAACCGCCGTATGGAATGTGGTCGTGGTAAAGGTTTAGGTGGTTCATCTTTAATTAATGGTATGTGCTATATCCGTGGTAACGCGATGGATTTAGAACAATGGGCAACTCATAAAGGCCTTGAAAATTGGACTTATGCCGATTGTTTGCCTTACTACAAAAAAGCCGAAACTCGTGACATTGGTGGCAACGACTACCACGGTGATAGCGGTCCTGTATCAGTGGCTACGCCAAAAAATGGCAACAATGTACTGTTCCATGCCATGGTTGAAGCAGGTGTACAAGCAGGTTACCCACGTACTGATGACTTAAATGGTTATCAGCAAGAAGGTTTTGGTCCAATGGACCGTACAGTTACGCCTAAAGGCCGCCGTTCAAGTACCGCACGTGGTTATTTGGATATGGCAAAAGGTCGTCCAAACCTGACTATTTTGACCCACGCCACAACCAATAAAATCTTGTTTAATCAAAAGCAAGCAATTGGTGTTGAATACATTATTGGTGCTGATCAAAACAACTTGCAACGCGCATTGGTTAAACGCGAAGTATTACTTTGTGCAGGTGCAATTGCGTCACCGCAAATTTTACAGCGCTCAGGCGTAGGTCAAAGTACCTTCTTAAAATCAATGGACATTGATGTGGTTCATGATTTGCCTGGTGTGGGTGAAAACTTGCAAGACCACTTGGAAATGTACTTACAGTATAAATGTAAGCAACCCGTTTCTTTATACCCTGCCTTGAAATGGTATAACCAACCTGCCATTGGTGCCGAGTGGTTATTTAACGGCACAGGTATTGGTGCAAGTAACCAGTTTGAAGCGGGTGGATTTATCCGTAGTTCGGATGAGTTCAAGTGGCCAAATATTCAGTACCATTTCTTACCAGTTGCCATTAACTACAACGGTAGTAATGCAGTAAAAGAACACGGCTTCCAAGCCCATGTCGGTTCAATGCGCTCGCCTTCACGCGGTCGTATCAAACTTAAATCGAAAGACCCGTTTGCGCATCCAAGTATCTTGTTTAACTACATGTCGACTGAACAAGACTGGCGTGAGTTCCGTGATGCAATTCGTATTACACGTGAAATCATGCAGCAACCTGCACTTGACCCATATCGTGGTGATGAAATTAGCCCGGGCAAACATTTGCAAACTGATGCAGAGCTTGATGACTTTGTTCGTAACCATGCAGAAACGGCTTACCACCCGTCTTGTAGTTGTAAGATGGGTGAAGACGAAATGGCTGTTGTAGATGGTCAAGGCCGCGTACATGGTATGAATGGTTTACGTGTGGTCGATGCCTCAATTATGCCGCTCATTATTACTGGTAACTTAAACGCAACCACCATTATGATTGCAGAGAAAATTGCAGACCAAATTCGTGGGCGTGAAGCGTTGCCACGTTCAACTGCACCGTTCTATGTCGCGTCATAAAACCGTTAAGGGCATATTTCTTATACAGAGATATGCCCTTAATTTAATAGGTACTGCACAAGCATTAATAAGAACTATGTATGACAAAAAATAAGCGGCTATAAGCTAAACATTTACATAAATATGGCATGAAATAAAAATTAATCTATTTTTATAGGCAAATTATCCTCAAATGATTCAAGTTTAACCAAAATTATTTTAATCATTAACTTTCAAATATTTATACCAAAATAAAAGCTAAAAACAATCTTACAAAAGCTTAATTTGATCAAATATAAATCATATTTATGATTTTGATGAACCCCATTTATTATAAAAATTGTCTTGTCAATGCAAAATTAGTCTAAAATATAGAGTGTTTGCGATAATCCCAAGTAATTTTTCTTTTTTTAAAGTTCTCTGTTTTGGAGAATTTTACTTTCGCATTTATATCCATTTTGTCTGGATACGCTGTCTAGGTTTCCTCACACCTTAAGTGACTCAAATAACTTATTTTAAGGTTCCCCTTGCATGAAAAAGTTTTTGAAATACCTTCTGGTATTAATCATTATTATTTTAATTGCAGGTATTGTTTTCTTGTTTAGACCGATTGCGTCAAAACAAGTGCAAACTGCAAAAGATGAGCCAGTTGTTGATGCTGTTCTTGTTGGCGGCGGCATCATGAGTGCCACTCTCGGTACTTATTTCACTGAGCTTGAACCGAATTGGCAAATTCGTATGTATGAACGTCTTGACCAAGTTGCTCAAGAAAGTTCAAACGGCTTTAACAATGCCGGAACAGGCCACTCTGGCTTTATGGAAATGAACTATACCGAAGAAAAAAACGGTAAGATGGAAATTGTCAAAGCTGAAAAAGTTGCTTCTCAATTTGAAGTCGCTAAACAGTTCTGGTCATATCAGGTAAAACAAGGCGTTTTAGCTGAACCAAAATCATTCATTAACCCTGTTCCACACATTGCTTTCGTTTGGGGCGATAACGTTCAGTTCTTAGAAAAACGTTATGCTGCCATGATTCAAAGCCCGCTGTTCAAAGGTATGAAATTTACTGAAGACCCAGCTGTGATTAAGCAATGGGCACCTTTAGTGATGAACGATCGTGATCCAACTCAAAAAGTTGCAGCGACTCGTATGGAAGTTGGTTCAGACGTAAACTACGGTTCAATCACGAATCAGTTAGTGAAACACTTAAACCAAAACCCAAATTTCAAATTACAGACTTCAACTGAAGTTTCTGGCATCAGCCAAAATGATGACAAAACTTGGACTGTAACTTTCAAAGATTTGAAAACTGGTAAAACAGATCACGTTAAAACACGTTTTGTGTTTATCGGTGCAGGTGGTGCAGCGGTTAAATTATTGCAACTTACTGGTTTACCAGAAGCCAAACAATATGCTGGCTTCCCTGTAGGTGGTGAATTCTTAATTACTGATAACCCAGCAATTACGTCTCAACATACAGCGAAAGTATATGGCCGTGCTGAACTTGGTGCACCTCCAATGTCTGTACCACATATTGATACACGTTATATCGACGGTAAAAAATATGTATTGTTTGGCCCATTTGCAACCTATTCAAACAAGTTCCTGAAAAACGGTTCTCAACTTGACTTGCTTGCATCTACTAACAAAAACAACGTTTTACCAATGACCACTGTTGGCTTGGAAAACCTTGATCTTGTTAAATACTTGGTGAGCCAAGTGATGATGTCAGACCAAGACCGTCTAAATGAACTTCGTAAATACTACCCAGATGCGAAAGCTGAAGACTGGCGTTTAAGCCAAGGTGGTCAACGTGTTCAGATCATCAAGAAAGAACCAGGTAAACCTGCAACACTTCAATTCGGTACAGAAATCTTTGCTTCTAAAGACGGCGCTGTAACTGCATTGTTAGGTGCATCTCCGGGTGCTTCGACTTCTCCATACATCATGCTTAACTTGCTTGAAAAAGCTTTCCCTCAGCAAACTGAAGGTAAGTGGAACCAGAAACTTCATGAAATTGTAGTTTCTTATAAGCAAGACTTGAGCAAAGACCCTGTGTTACTCGACAAAGTTCGTCAGTACACAAGTTCTACACTTGGCTTGAACTATACATCTCCGTTCAAAGCTGCAAACGATGAAACTGCTGCTGCCCCTGTTGCAAAAGCAAACTAAGTTTGATGATGTATAAGTAAAATATCAAAAGGATGAATTTCGATTCGTCCTTTTGTTTTTTAAGACTTCTGTTGAGATATTTAGACTTGCCATGCCGCCTTTAAAATCATCACCTCGCCTCTTACCGTTTTGTTTTAAGCTCGTACTTGTTTTGCTACTGGCTTATCTTTTGTTAAGCGGGTTTTATATGTGGATGATTGGCGGTACAGCCATTTACGTCAGCTCAGCCGTGTTATTTGCCATAACGGCTTATGTATTTAAGCTCGGTAAATATCAAAAACTCTGTGCTGCTTTAAATGTGCTCATGAGCGCAGTCGCGTTATATTTCAGCACAGCTCATCTATTTTTCTCCGCTATTCAGTTCTTTATCTTTTTACCTGCCCTGTTTTTTGTTTTGTTGGCTTTTACTCACGTAAGTAAAATTCGTAGCTTATCTAAAGTTTTAATATTTATTAGTTTATTGGTGTGGTCAGGTATACATTTTTCACAGCTTAAACAACTTCAAGCCTATTATAAAACACAGCATACAGGTGAAAGCTGGCAACAATATGGTGCTTTGTAAGATCATTTTTTATTCTATATTTTCAAATGAATACGTGTTCTTTTTCACATGAAGTTCATCAGTAAAACTGAACATCATCTACAGAATTCCTTTTAAGAAAAAATATTCATAACAATCTAATTTATTTAGAAATATATCGAGCATATTCGCGATTGAACACGGCTCATCTACACGCTAGATTAACTGAATTATTTTTCTCCCGTTATGTTGTAATTTATGAAAATTTTAGATGGCGGTTTAGGCCGTGAATTGGCCCGTCGTGGCGCTCCATTTCGTCAACCAGAATGGTCTGCACTCGCACTTATTGAAGCACCTGAAACAGTAAAAGAAGTTCACCTCGATTTTATCAATGCTGGTGCAGAAGTCATTACCACCAATAACTACGCGGTTGTACCATTTCACATTGGCCAAGAACGCTTTGAAACTGACGGCGTGCGTTTAATTAAAGTTGCCATCGAACAAGCAAAAAATGCAGTTAAAGAAAGCGGCAAAAATGTCAAAATTGCAGGCTGCTTACCGCCGTTATTTGGTTCTTACCGTGCCGACTTGTTCCAACCGGAACAGGCTAAAAACCTTGCTGAGCCTATCATTAACACATTGGCACCAGAAGTTGATTTCTGGCTCGCTGAAACCCAATCTTGCTTAAAAGAAGTTGAAACAGTACACGCATTATTGCCACAAGATGGTAAGGACTATTGGGTGTCATTTACGCTGCAAGACGAAATTAAACAAGAACAAGCGTTACTTCGTTCAGGCGAAAACATGCAGCAAGTGGCTGATTTCATCAAGCAATCAAATGCCAAAGCGGTGTTGTTTAACTGCTGCCAACCTGAAGTGATCTTACAAGCGATTAATGAAATTAAAGGACTTATTCCTGAGTCTGTACAAATTGGTGCCTACGCTAATGCATTCCCACCACAAGATGAAAGCGCTACAGCCAACGATGGTCTGGATGAAATTCGTAAAGACTTAGATGCTCCAGCTTATCTTGGTTTTGCTAAGCAATGGCAGCAAGCAGGTGCAAGTTTAGTCGGCGGTTGCTGCGGTATTGGACCAGAACACATTGCTGAACTTTCTCAATTTTTTAAAGAATAAATACCATGTCTGCTGCCAAAATTGGATTACTGTCTCTTACAGCGCTGGTATTTAGCTCTATGGTGGGGTCAGGCGTATTTAGTCTTCCCCAAAATATGGCTCAAGTTGCCAACGGCTCTGCCCTTCTTGTTGCATGGCTCATTACTGGGGTCGGCATTATTTTCTTGGCTCTCTCATTGTTGCATTTAACCCGTCAACGACCAGACCTAGACGGTGGTATTTATAACTATGCACGCGAAGGCTTTGGAGACCTAATCGGTTTTTGCTCGGCGTGGGGCTATTGGTTGTGTACTACCATTGGTATTGTCGGTTATGTAGTCATTGCCTTTTCAGGCGTCGGCATGTTTACCGACAGCAAAGACCACGTTATTTTTGGTGAAGGTAATACACTCTACTCTCTGATTGGATCAAGCATTTTTGTATGGCTGGTGCACTGGTTAGTAAGCCGAGGCATTAAAGAAGCAGCCATTGTGAATTTACTGGCGACCATTGCCAAAATTATTCCAATGGTCGTTTTCATCTTCTTTACCTTTATTGCCTTTAAGTTTGATTTATTCAAACTCAACTTACATGACTTTTCTTTAAAAGTTCCTCTTTGGCAGCAAGTCAAAGACCTGATGCTGATTACCCTTTGGGTATTTACCGGTATTGAAGGTGCAGTGGTTTTATCATCACGTGCCAAAAACCGTCATGACATTGGTAAAGCGACCATTTTAGGTGTGTTACTGGCCTTAAGTTTTTACGTCATGGTGACAGTACTGGCTTATGGTGTGGTAAGTCGTGAAGCCCTTGCAGGCATGCACAACCCATCAATGGCGACCATTTTGCAGCAACTGATTGGTCTACCGGGTACCATCATTATTACTATCGGCTTGCTTATTTCAGTTTCATCGTCTTATTTAAGCTGGACGTTATTTGCCACTGAAATTCCATATTTAGCTGCAAAAAATGGTGCTTTCCCGAAACTATTTTTAAAGAATAACCAAAATAATGTGCCGATTTCATCACTATGGCTAACTACTATTGTGGTGCAAGGTTCTCTGATTGCCGTGTATTTTTTCAATAAAAACTACACTCAGCTTTTATTGATTTCATCGGTGATGATTTTGCTGCCTTATTTTCTGGTATCGGCGTTTTATCTTAAAGAATCGATTCGCCATAAACGCACGCCACATATTGCCATTGCAAGTGTCGCTTCAATCTATGCACTTTGGTTGCTTTATGCAGCAGGTTTAGACTTACTTCTGTTATCTGGTGTGTTGTATTTGGTTGGTTTGGTTATTTTTTCACTTAGCTACTTTGAGCATAAAAAATCACTTAAACAAAACCAGCTTAATTAATCACTTCAACCACTGTTGAGCCATTTTCAGCAGTGGTTTTCTAAAAACAAAAATTCTATTTTGCAGGCTGCGACTGCTTTAAATGCAATCTTAAAATACGGCGTAATTCTAAAATCGCCTCAGGGCTAGTTTGAATCGAATGGCCACCTTTAATAATCAGTTCTGATTGCTCTCCACCTAAATGTGAACTTTGATACGGCACAATTCCATCACTCATTTTTGACTTATCTGCCGTGCCATTTATGTTCCCCATAATCGAGTGATAGACCACATTGGACGATGGCTGAATAGCTTGGGTCAACTGCATAAAATTAGAAGAACGACTTAAATTACTTGCTCCGTTTTCAATTAAACCTTTTCTGAGTTTTGTATTTTTCTCATCTCTCATTTCAACCGCAATAAAAAAGTCGGCGGGTAAACGAATAATACGGCGAGCAATTTGGGTAAACCATCGGTCAGCGTAGTCAGTACCATGATGCGGCGCCGAAACAAAAACAACCCGCTTAAAATAGGGCAAAGTTTTGAACTCAAAGCGTTCTCGAATAACAGGATTTTCTTTTAAACGCTTTAGCTGTGCTTCATTCATTTTTTGTATGGCTTGCTCTGAAACATCAGCATCGCTTACCAATAAACGGCTAATCACTCCGCCCATACTATGCCCAACCAACACTGCATCGTGCGCAGCGTAACTGTCTTTGGCGACGTTTTGAAAAGCTTGATTCAGCAAAGAGTAAATCTGAAAACGACTTTCAAAAATCGGCATATTGGTTGAATAAAACACCTGCCAAACTTGGTAGTTTTGTCTTAATTCGGCATCGCCCATAATGTCATTGGTTAGGCTCACCCACGCCTCTGGGCTGCTTGCCAGACCATGTATAAACACAATAATTTTCTTATTAGGGTTAAAGGGTTCCAGCATATATAAATGCGGCATGATTAAATTGGCTTCTTTATTAATTAAAGACCAATAGCCTGCTGCACCTAAATTATATTTCGATAACCATAGCCCATAAGGCGCCGAATAGTTAGCAGTGAGTGGATAGTCCACGCCTTCAACTTTCACGCGGTCCTGTCGGTATGGATCAAACATGGCAATTTCTAACTCTGCCCCATCAATGACCTGATCGGCTGTGGCCTTTTGTTTTGGGTAGGCAATGGCCGTGACTGGAAAGAAACGTGGTAAATGAATGTTGGGATTGCTCTGGTGAGCATAAAAAGCGTCGGGATCTAAAATAAAACCATGATTTACATCATGCTCCTTACGCCCCACAATAAATTCAGCACCTAAACCGTCCTTACGGTTGACGGTATTAAACCCTGAAAAGTTCATGTTATAGCTAGAGCGAAAGGTATCGACCTCAATGTTTTGTACATCTACTGCATGGTCAAAATTGACGTGGTACTCATGCCCATCTGCTTTTAGTAACGGTGGGAAATGAAGCGTATTTAAATGATTAAAATACGTGGTCATGAGCTTTGATAAAGCCACGTTATAAAAAATACGCACCTGATTTTGCCGATGGTCAAATACCCGATCGAACGGCGACTCTTCAGAGTCAAACAAATAGACATAGCTATAACGCAAGCTTTTATCAAACAGTGCTAACTCTTGCTCGACACAGCTATTATTTTTACTGCCCACATTACACTGACTGCTACGTCCAACATCTAAAGCTTTTGCCAAATAAATTTCGCTGAGCGCAGCATAACGCTCTTCTCTGCTGCTATTTTCAGACAGTCCCTGAATTTTCTTTAAACAATCATCAAAATTTTGCAGACAAGATTTTTCATTTTCTTTGACCAAATACAGTAAGTTTTGGGTTTGATGGCTTAAAGTATTGTCAGTCAAAATGCTTTCATTTTTACTTTTTAAAGCGCTACTTAAGTTACTTTCTTTTAAATGAATGACCTGACAACCGCTGAGCAGTCCCATTATTGCAAG
>NZ_JEYB01000079.1:0-13457 GCF_000582255.1 Acinetobacter sp. 1566109
AAAGACTAAAATTACATAGCTCTTTTTACTGATACTAAACGATTCATGCCCACACTACGTTCTGCAGCTTCGAGGGCTAGTTTTTGTTGAACCACTGAGAACAAGGACAATAAATTGCCTACTATATTTTTCCGGAGAGTGGTGTAGGAACTTTTTCATTATTGCTAATCATATCAGCGACAACATCAGCAACGAGCTCCTCTATTCCTGAGAATGCTTTAGACTGATCCGCATCATGCTAAGACAATGATGGAAACTCAGCACACAACCCAACATACCCATTATCTTCAGCTGACCATTTAACACGGTAAGTATATTGTTTACTATCCATTTGACACCCCATCATGTTTTAAGTTTATGTATAAAAGTACGATTTTCACTTACTAGTACTTAAATAATCACCCCACCACTGCATCATTTCAGTCCGTTGAGCTAAATAGTCAGCGTGATTATAGCTGGCACGGGTACGGTTCTTATCAATATGTGAAAGTTGTGCCTCAATCCAATTATCTTGGAACAAACCTGAGTCATTCAAAATGGTACTAAAAGTAGAACGTAATCCATGAGAAGATAGTTGATGTTTGCCATACCCCATCTTACGTATGGCCATATTTAGAGTATTAAAATGAATCGGTTGATTGTGTTTGCGAGGGCTAGCAAAAAGGTATTTTTCACCGTATGACCACTGCATGACGTCTTTCAAAATCTCTAAAGCCTGATTTGAAAGTGGAACTAAAAAATCTGGAATCTCATGGCCTAATATGACTTTTCGTCGAAACTGTTTAATATGCAAGGCAGGTATTTTCCAGATTTTTTCATTTAAATCAAAATGATGAGGCTCAGCCAATAACAATTCGGCCCCTCTCACGCCAGTATGTAATTTGAACATCAGTGCTTTTTTAATAATGGGATGGGCATCCAATTTTTGTAATTTATTCTTAAAATCAGATATTTCCTCCGCTTTCAAATACGGATAATTTTTCTTGATTTTGCTGTTAATGGTGATTTTATTTAAACCATGAGCGATGTTGAACTCACAATAACCCATCGCTACAGCGTAGTCATAAATTTGGTTCAAATAACTACAAGCTTTTTTGACAGGTTCTTTTACTTGGCGTCCCTCTATTTTTTTGATTACTGAAACCAGGTCATAGCGCTTGATGTTTTGAAAAGGTAAATCCTGAAGGTCTGGATAAATATCTTGCTGTAAGCATCTTTCTGCTAACTGTAGTACACCACAGCGGGGTAGATCGTTGAAGGCATTCTTCAGTTTGAACTGTAACCACTCCTCCCCGACCTTACCAAAGGTGATAAGATTAGAGGCAGTATCATGTTCAAAACAGAAATTATTGTCTTTAAAGTCATCTCTGACTTGTCGTGCCTTTTTCAGCGATAAATCAGGATAAAGACCTAACTGAATGCGTCGACGTTTTTTAGTTTGTGGATCTGTATAGCGATAGCACCAAGATTTTCTTCCACTCGGCTCAATCTTCAGGCTAAGCCCATCTTCATCGGATAAAAAACAGGTTTTTTCCTTGCAATGAGCTTGGCGAACTTTAATATCAGTAAGACTCATGGAATTTAAATGAAACCTAATAAGGGGTTGATTGGATCAATTATATCAAAATAGAACGCTTTATATATGATGCGTATGATACGCATCATATATTTTTATAAGTATTTGTTAAATAAAGTTTATATATAGATTGGCTATTCCTTAGTGACCAATTAATTAACCATTGATTTCGCAAGTCTTAAATTAACATTTGAAGTGCAACTCTATGTTATGACTATTCACAGTTCTGTTCCATGATTCATGGTTACTTATTACTTATGTTACTATGTCAGGGGCGATACAAGAATTAAGGTAACCTTATGAAAATAGCGAATACGAAATTACTAGCTGGTGCTTTTATGACCCTAACTTTAACTATGCTTAGCCCTGCCGCACTTGCAAATGATAACAATGATATACGAAAGACTGTTGTAGTTAAGTTTGCTAAAAAAGCTTACTCTGCAAATTATTACGGAAGGATAGATGGATACAAGTATGATTCCTACAAATTTTATGCTAAAAAAGGGCAAAAGTTAAAAGTGAGGTTGACTGGAGGAAATGTTGAAACTTACTTATGGGGTAATCAATTAAAAGACTCCATCAATCTTGGAGAATATTCTCCAAAGCTTGATGATAATGGTATTTATATTTTACCTGCTTCAGGTGAGTATGAAATTAGAGTATTACAACCTAGATCACAGGCAAGAAAAGATAAAAAACCTCAATACTGGATGAGTATTAACATTAAATAAAGACTTGCTAGATTCGTTTAAACTTTTATACAAGGGTTCAAAAACTATTGCCAGTTAAACGGGGCGTGATTTTTACGTATATGCGTTTATGTTAGTAAAATGATGTAGTTTACTTGTTTAATACCCCGAGGAATAATTTAATCTTGCTGTGCGTTAGTCACGTTTCTTTCTTTCAGAAGTTGATTATATCTTTCAACGTAACCGTCGTGATATTCAAACTCTTTTGATAGGAATTTGATGGGAAGAATAGGCGAAACTTGTCTTAAATAATGGTAATTCCTTATCTTTAAAATAGAGAACGCCCGATGAAATTCATTAGGCGTTTAATTTAAATAAGTGTCAGCTTATTTTATAACTAGATGTACTTGACAATCACGATTCTTTTTCTAAATTGCCTTTAAAAAATCAATCTTGCTATTTTTGACTTTTCACACCATTTTGTTCAATTTGTACTGCGGCTTGCCAGCTAGGTAGTTGGCTTAAACCTGCTACATAACGTTGGATATGGGGATAATTTTCACCTTGTCCCATATGATAAACTAAAGCATGTAGTCCAAAGCCCATCATAAAGTCAGCACCGGTTAAACGGTCTGCCACTAGAAATTCTTTATCTTTTAAATATTCATTTAAATGGCCGAATACTTTATCGAACTCAACTTGAGTATAATTTTCTAGAAATACCAACTTCGTACCCTGCTTGGTTTCAATCGCATTAAACGTTTTTAATAAAAATGGCAGCATGGCAGAGCTTTCTGAGAAATGAATCCACTGTAGATAATCGACATAGGTAGGTTCATCCATATCTGGTGCTAAATGCGGCGCAAGTTTCTGAATTAATAACTCAACGATTGCGCCTGACTCTGCAATAACTTTGCCATCCCATTCCAATACTGGAGATTTCCCTAAAGGATGGATGTTTTTTAAAGATTCAGGGGCCAAATGCGTGCTTGAGTCACGATAATAGCTTTTCAGCTCATAGGGCTGCTTGATTTCTTCAAGTAACCACAAAATGCGAAAAGAACGTGATTGATCTAAATGATGTAGTGTAATCATAATATTCCTATTTTTTTAAATTTTTACAACCACTTTGCCAAAGTTTTTGCCTTTTAACATACCATTGAAAGCATTGATCGTGTTATCTAAACCTTGCACCATATGCTCTTTATATTTGATTTTTCTGTCTTTCAACCATTCAGACATTTGCTGATTGAATTCCGGATACTGATTGCCATAATCATCAAAAATAATAAAGCCTTGCATGCGAATACGCTTTCTTAAAAGAGTGGAAATAAAGCCAGGTAAACGGTCTGGCCCTTGTGCTTGCTCGGTAGCGTTATACTGCGAAACCACACCACACACCGGTACACGTGCCGCAGAGTTAAGCAATGGCCATACCGCATCAAACACTTTACCCCCTACATTCTCATAATAAATATCAATACCGTTGGGAACTGCTTGTTGTAATTGTTCTGCAAAATTTTCATCATGATAATTGATACAAGCATCGAAGCCGAGTTCTTGTACTGCATAATGGCATTTTTCAGCCCCACCTGCGACGCCAACCACGCGACAACCTTTAAGTTTGCCAATTTGTCCAACTGTAGCACCAACAGGTCCCGTTGCAGCTGCAACGACTAAAGTTTCACCGGCTTTAGGCTGACCAATGTCCAACAACCCCATATAAGCAGTAAAGCCAGGCATCCCCAAAATACCCAATGCCCAAGATGGATGTTCGGGTTGCATACCTAAGCTTTGACATGCAGTCCCATCAGAAATTGCGTAGCCCTGCCAACCATTTCCAGAAAGAACCCACTCGCCTTCTTTGAATTTTGGGTTTTTAGAGGCCATCACTTGACTGACTGTTCCACCGACCATCACTTCGCCAATTTCAACCGGTGCTGCATATGAGGGAGCATCACTCATGCGACCACGCATATAAGGATCGAGTGACAAGTAAATGGTTTTTAACAATATCTCGCCTTGTTTAAGTTCATTGAGCTCAACTTGCTCAATACGAAAATCGCTGTGTTTTGGCTCACCCACTGGCCGTTTAGCTAAAACGATGCGTTGATTAATAACTGTTTTCACACATATAACTCCATGTTTTATTTAAAAGTATTTCTCTTCATAATCAAAAATTATGATTAAAATTTCTTTACATCCATTGTAGATGAGTTATAATAAAAAACAATACGACTGGTCTATTTTTTTTACAATAGAGTAAATAATTAATATGAAGCCTACTCCTATTAAAAAGTCTGAAGCGAAGCGCTTACACATTCTTAACACCAGTTCAGACCTGATTTTGCATAAAGGTTTTACTGGCGTAGGATTACAGGAAATTTTACAGAGCTGTGAGATCCCCAAAGGCTCGTTTTATCATTATTTCCAATCCAAGGAAGCTTTCGGATGTGAATTGGTACAGCATTATGTGGATAATTACCAAGTCCGTTTAAATGATGTATGGCGTAGCGATAAATCCCCTTATCAAAAGCTGATTGAGTATTTTAATTTATGGATAGAAGATCCTGAAACACACTGTGGTTGGGCGAATAGCTGTTTAATTGTGAAACTTGCCGCAGAAGTTGCCGATCTATCTGAAGATATGCGTTCCATTATGTCCGCTGGCGTGGATGATGTAATCCAACGTATTGCTGGTTTAATTGATTTGGGAAAACAGGATCAGTCTATTCAAGCAAATACTGAGGCCTCGACGTTGGCACAAGTACTTTACCAAATGTGGTTAGGTGCAGCATTACTGAGTAAGTTGCAAAAAGATAAAACACCATTACATCAAGCTCTGAGAGCAACTAAATTTCTATTAAAAAGTGAAGATTGATAAAATTTAGATTAAATATCAATTACATAATTAATGACAGCAGCCCAATGATTAGTTATTAATGTGTTGCTATTAGATTAATTTACAATCCATGAGTATAGCGCACAATGAATTCTTCTCCTAAAGCCCTCATGACTCGTATTTTAGTCGGATATTTAGGCTTATATCCCACACTATTACTGGTACTCACTTTATTAAAGCCAATTACTCAGCATCAAAGTTTCCCGATGATGGTGTTGATTGAAGTCATAGTATTAGTGCCAGTAACGCAACTGATTTCTTTCCCACTGGCAGGTTGGCTCATTACACAGCTAAAAATTTTTAAGAATTTGTTTTAATAAGAATTTATGCTGGCAACAGCAATCCTAAGTCCTTATTTTGCCAACCACAAAGGTTGGCAAAATAACTCACTTAGTCAATATTAATCTGCGTAAGCTGGATAATCAATATAGCCTTTTTCCGTCCCACCATACATAGTGCTTGCATCTACTGCATTCAATGGCCAGCCATTGGCGATGCGATCGGGTAAATCTGGATTCGCAATAAATGGGCGTCCAAATGCAATTAAATCGGCCAGCCCTGCCTTTAAAATTCGAGTCCCTCTTTCTGCCGTATATCGACCTGCATAAATAATCCGACCACTGAAAGTGTCTCTGACATCTTTACGAAAATTATGAGGAAGTTCTGGTGCATGATCCCAATCAGCTTCTGCAATCGATAAATAGGCAATCCCAACTTCTTCAAGTATTTTTATGGCTTCAATATAAGTCACATGTGGATCATCTTCAACCAACCCCATATAAACACGATCTTCCTCTGTACTTTCAAATAGCGGGGCAAAACGCACTCCTAAACGATCTGCACCAACCACCTCAGCAACTGCCTGTACTACTTCACGTAAAAAACGCAAACGATTGTTTAGTGATCCACCATATTCATCTTCACGGTGGTTACTATGTGCAGAGATAAATTGATTTACCAAATAACCATTTGCACAATGAATTTCAACCCCATCAAAACCAGCAGCCAATGCATTACGCGCTGCTTGAGCATAGAGTTGCACTAATTCTTTAACTTCTGCATTGCTTAAAGCACGTGGCATTGAAGGATCAGCCAAGGCCCCTGCATTGGGCCCGGTTTCAATAAAGACTTTAACATTACTATCAGCCCTAATAGCCGAGGGCGCGACCGGTGATGCGTGATCGGGTTGCAAAGATGTATGTGAAACACGCCCAACATGCCAAAGTTGTGCAAAAATAATGCCTCCTTTAGCATGCACTGCTTCCGTCACTTTACGCCATCCAGCAATCTGTTCAGGGCTGTAAATACCGGGAGTCCAAGCATAGCCTTGACCACGTGGCTCGATTTGCGTACCTTCGGTCACCATAAATCCTGCCCCGGCACGCTGTTGATAATAGGTTGCCATCAGTTCATTTGGAATATTCCCTGGCTGAGTACTACGCGACCGCGTTAATGGTGGCAATACAATACGGTTTTGCAAAACATAAGGGCCTAAGCTTAAGTTTTGAAAAAGTTTGCTGTCTTTCATTTCATTGAATCCAAGTCATCATGGCTTAATTGATCTAAATTAAAAAAAATAACCTTCCTTCCTGTATATAGAAAAATAAAGGAAGGAAAGCTATTCACTCAGGCCCTTCACCATTAAGTGAGGGTTATTTTGCTTATTGCGCCAGTTGCTCAGAGTCAGAAGTTTATTCACTGCTAAGCACCACAACAGAGACTAGCTACTCTTTATTTCAACAATTGAAGTAATGCTGTAGCGGTTGCAGCAGAAGATGCTGGATTTTGTCCAGTAACCAGCAAGCCATCTACTTGAACATATACTTGCCAATCATCCACTTTAGAATAATGACCACCGTTTTCTTTAAGCATGTCTTCGACTAAAAATGGTACAATTTCAGTCAAACCTACAGCGGCCTCCTCAGTATTGGTGAAACCAGTCACTAATTTACCGCTAACTAAAGGCGCTCCATTACTCGCTTTCACATGTCGAAAAACACCCGGGGCATGACACACTGCTGCAACAGGTTTGCCAGACTGAATCGCCTGTTCAATCACAGAAATTGAAATCGGATCTTCTGCTAAATCCCACAATGGGCCATGCCCGCCTGGATAAAACACTGCATCATAATCAGCTACAGAAATTTCGCTAAGTTTATGCGTCTGTGCCAATGCTTGCATTGCAGTTGGATCAGCTTCAAAACGATGAGTGGTTTCAGTTTGCGCATCGGCCAAATTACTTTTCGGATCTAGTGGTGGCTGCCCACCTTGAGGCGACGCCAGCGTAACTTCAGCACCAGAGTCAATAAAGGTGTAATACGGTGCAGCAAGTTCTTCTAGCCAGAAACCTGTTTTCTTACCAGTATTGCCAAGTTGATCATGTGAGGTTAAAACGATTAAAATTTTCATGTTATTTCTCCGATATTTTTCAGGATTGAGGAGCATTGTTGCATGATCACTTGTCGTGTAACGTGACCATGACAGATACGCTTATTTAGATACTCGTCTCGAGAATTTGGCGACTGATCTCTAATGAAACAGTTTTATGTTCGCCTAGCTGTGTAAGATTGTGTGATTTAAGTTGCGTAATGATGATCTCAATATCTGTCTCCCCCAGTCCATAATCGCTAAGACGAGTCGGCAATCCAAGTTGCTCAAAGAAGGCTCGAGTACGAGCAATAGCAGTATCAATACGTTGTTCTTCATCACCTTCGACAATCTGCCAGACTCGAGCTGCATACTGTAGTAATTTTTCTCGCTTCTCTTGACGACGCACTTGTAGATTGGCCGGCAACACAATGGCCAAGGTACGAGCATGATCAATACCATGTAAAGCCGTGAGCTCATGCCCAATCAAATGAGTTGACCAATCTTGTGGTACACCAGCTCCAATTAGCCCATTCAGTGCCATGCTAGCAGCCCACATCAAATTCGCACGCGTGTCATAATCTGCTGAATCTTCCAAGATTTTCGGTCCAATCTCAATCAGAGTTTGCAATAGACCTTCGGCAAAACGATCTTGTACTTGTGCATTGACAGGGTAAGTTAAGTACTGTTCCATGACATGAACAAATGCATCGACCACGCCATTTGCTAATTGGCGCGTCGGCAAGCTAAAAGTTTTATTCGGATCCAGTACGGAAAATTGCGGAAAAACATAGGGGCTGTTAAATGACAATTTGGCTTGGGTCGATTTTCTAGTTACTACACCACCGCTATTCATTTCTGAACCAGTTGCCGGAAGGGTGAGTACACTCGCAAAAGGCAAAGCTTGAGTAATTTTAGTACCATGGGTTTCTAAAATCTCCCATGTATCCCCTGTATAATTGACTGCTGCTGCAATAAATTTAGTACCATCAATTACCGATCCACCACCGACAGCCATCAAGAAATCAATCTTTTGTTCTCGAATCAGCTCTACAGCTTTCATGAGGGTTTCATAACTCGGATTCGGCTCAATTCCGCCAAATTCATGAATTTCTCTTGCACCTAATGCTTCACGCACTTCAGCTAAAGTACCATTCTTACGTGCACTTTCACCACCAAATAACATTAACACTTTTGCTTCTGTAGGCACATAGTCATTGATTTCAGCTATTGTATCGCCACCAAAAATAATGCGGGTCGGATTATAAAAGTTAAAATTCAGCATATTTTTATCCTAGGATGATCAGCTAATTGATTTGAAAAGCCACCGTTATTCATCAAATAAACTTTAAAAAATTGGACAATACTGCGGCTTTTGCCTACACCATGTGCTAACTATACATAAAAATAGACCAGTCGTCTATTTTTTAAAAAATTATTTCAGCTTGCCAACTTGAGTGATGCTTAAACAAATTCAGGCTTGTTCTATACCACTTTTATTATTGATGTATTTTCACGAGCGATTGTTGGATGGAAGATATCAACACGTATGACTATTGACATGGTCGTGAACGCATTGGCTGAAACAGTGAATGGCTCATAGAAAATAGCAATGATTAAATATTTTAAAAGCAGATTGGCAAGGTTTAGCAGATGTACAAATGCAGCGCTAAATTAGATAGATTGGTTCAATATAAGGCATGTGGATTCATTCGTTTATTTACCCTGTTTTGGATATTGACCCATGTAAACGATGAGATTAAGCCAATAAATAAAGTAGCCCAACTTGAATAAAAAGCCTCTGACAAACCTCACAGGGTTGAAGTGCTGCCTTTCATTCAAAATTTCAGGCAGCACACTCATACATTTAAGCGTCGGTTTAAGCTGGTAGTTTACTCGCCAAAACATCTACTTTTTCAATAGACGGTGGCTCTGAAAATAGCTCTTCGGCCTGAGCCATCAAAGCAGCTGCAACCTTGCCAGATAAATGCGCTTGGCGACCCGCCTCATCAGGAAATGCATCAAAAATACCAAATGTTGTAGGTCCAAGACGTAGGCCAAACCACGCAACGGTCGCAGGTTCTTCCATTACAATAGGTAAACCGGCTTTAAGGAAAGCTTCCACTTCTTCTTCTTTACCCGGTTTAGCTTCAAGACGCACATATAAAGCTGTTTTAAGCATGACTAAAACTCCACAATTGATTAGAATTCAAACTGATTCTGACATTGCTAATGTATGCATGTCAGAAAGTTTTGTTGTATAAAAGTTAAAAAAATTTCCCATAGCTGAGCCAAAATTTAGGTTTTTATTTCGACATAATGCTATGAATTTATTCAAGTTAATATCATTAACATTTGAATCAAAAATCAAGATATGAGATGATTAAATTCAATCTTAGTTATATAAGGATCAATTGACTCTACCTTAGCTTTATAAGCTGACCTCTTCATCTGGAGATTATATTGCTCAAGAAGCATTCAAGAACAACATGTATATCCTCATATCTATGAAAGTTTTTTTGCTAGGAATTTGCTGTGAAACTCTATATGTTTCTCTATAAAGCTCGCAATGAAGTAATAGCTATGGTCATACCCTTCTCTTAGGTTAAGTGTAAGAGGATATTCTTGTTCCAAACAAATATCACTAAGCAGCTTAGGTCTTAACTGTTCTTCAAGAAAATCATCAGCTGTTCCCTGATCGACTAAAATAGGTAAATGAACTTCCGCGTTTTTGATTAATTCAATCGCATCATAGCTTTTCCATAAAGTTTCGTTTTCACCTAGGTAGTGTGTGAAAGCCTTTTTCCCCCAAGGTACTTGGCTAGGTGCAACAATTGGTGCAAAAGCAGAAATACTTTTATACAGCTCAGGGTTTTTTAACCCAATGACTAATGCACCATGACCACCCATGCTATGCCCCATAATGCTTTGGACTTGGTTGGTCGGAAAATTCAGGTCAATCAGATTTCTGAGCTCTTCCACAATATAATCATACATTTTGAAATGCTGTGACCAGGGTGCTTGTGTTGCATTCACATAGAATCCTGCACCTTGGCCTAAATCATAATCTGCATGATCTGGTACATCTTCTCCACGTGGGCTGGTATCTGGTGCAACAATAATGACTTTATGTTCAGCCGCATACTTTTGTGCTCCGGCTTTAGTAATAAAGTTCTGTTCGTTGCAAGTCAGCCCTGATAACCAATATAAAACTGGCAACTGCTCATCTTTGTCATGAGGTGGCAGATATATTGAGAATTTCATTGAACAGTTTAATGCTGTTGACTGATGGCAATACACTTCTTGCGATCCACCAAAAGAAGCATGTTTCTCAATTATTTCCATAATCAATTACCTATGTTGAGCAAGACTTCATGAGAAATCGAGTAAACAAAGAGTCTGTCATTCTCCACAGAGAATAGTGATTAAGATTTAAAATGTAGGCAGGTTTGTTGAACCTATACACGATGCCTACACAGATAGATGGGTTTTACAGATAATGTGCCGTTTTAGAGGATTCCATGCATGTCATTCATGATGCACATGCATGGAAAACTATAAGGTCTGACGGAATTATTCGTAATGAATTACAGTACGAATTGACTTACCTTCATGCATTAGATCAAAGGCTTCATTGATCTGATCCAAGCCCATCGTATGTGTCACAAATGGTTCTAATTGAATTTTACCTTTCATGGCATCTTCAACCATTCCTGGAAGTTGCGTACGACCTTTTACGCCACCAAACGCAGAACCTAGCCATTTACGACCAGTAACCAGTTGGAATGGACGGGTAGAGATTTCTTGACCTGCGCCAGCTACACCAATAATTACAGATTGTCCCCAGCCACGGTGTGCACTTTCAAGGGCTGCACGCATTACATTCACGTTGCCAATACATTCAAATGAATGATCTACACCCCAACCAGTCATTTCGACAATGACTTGCTGGATTGGTTTATCGTAGTCTTTAGGGTTCAAGAAGTCCGTTGCGCCAAACTCTTTTGCCAGCACAAATTTATCTGGATTCATGTCAACCACAATAATACGTCCTGCTTTAGCTTGACGTGCGGCTTGTACGACTGCTAGACCAATACCACCTAAACCAAAGACCGCAACACTATCACCTTCTTGTACTTTAGCCGTGTTGTGTACTGCACCGATACCCGTTGTTACACCACAACCTAGTAAGCAGACATGTTCGTGATTGGCTTCAGGATTGATTTTAGCCAATGATACTTCTGCCACTACCGTGTATTCACTGAACGTTGAGCAGCCCATATAGTGGTAAATCGGTTGACCATTGTAGGAAAAACGAGTGGTGCCATCTGGCATTACGCCTCTACCTTGAGTTTCTCGAACGGAAATACACAAGTTCGATTTTCCAGATTTACAGAATAGGCACTCGCCACATTCAGCGGTGTAAAGTGGAATTACATGATCACCTGGTTTGACGCTAGTCACGCCTTCACCAACCTCAACTACGACACCAGCACCTTCATGCCCGAGAATAGCCGGAAAAACGCCTTCAGGATCATCGCCAGATAAAGTAAATGCGTCTGTATGACACACACCGGTATGGGAAATCTTGATTAATACTTCACCTTTCTTCGGTGGTGCAACATCAACTTCAACAATTTGAAGAGGTTGACCAGGACCAAACGCAACGGCAGCACGTGACTTCATGGAATAATTCCTTATACAGATCTATTTTAAATATGATTTTAGAATCTTGGCGATTTCAGCCAATTCTTCTTTTCGTTGTTGTTCTGTGGTTTCACCTGATACTAAAGTGTCCTTTAAATGAACCTCTAACATCTCATTCATTAGACCATTAATAGCACCACGCACAGAGCATATTTGTTGCAGAATCGCACCACATTCCACATTGTCTTCTAGCGCTTTTTCAATCGCTTGTGTCTGACCTTTGATCTTTCTGACGCGTAGAAGAATCTTTTTTTTGTCTTCGACCTGATTAGGCATCAGACCTCCTTATTTGCTAGCATTGATACTATAGTACCCCATAGTATAAAAAAGAACAATATTTTTTATAAACCTTAAAAATTTAGGTAGTGTTTCAAAAAGTATGCTGAGATTAAATGAAGTCACTATTGGCTCTGCAATTGGATGCTATAATTAACTTTCCGAATCTTTACAATAGCTTATAAAATTAAACTTCTAACATACTCCCCCCACTTTCAACTAACTCTTTACGAAACATGTTTCTCAGGGATTTTAAAAGCAAAAGCTCTTAGGCGACTTCCTCACGGATTTAGGCATGCTTTCTGCTTCACAAAGCGACCTTTACCGCATCTTTCCTCCACAGACAAAGTGGTATGTCCTACCGCTAGAATATTGCGAGAAGCATTAATATCCGTATTCTTGCTAAAGCCACACTCAATACTGAACTAACACATCTAATCCGATACCTTATTTTGCAATTATTTCCCTCAATACCTATAGTGAAAAACTTACCAATACTTTGCTGACAGTCTTTAAATGCAGTGATAAAACTATCCCATTGATTACTTGAAATTCGGGTATAGTGAATACTTAACTGTTTCAACTTTTCCTTTAGTCGTTGGACTATAGCTATATCTCTTTTACCCCAAACATAAGTAACAATTTCTCCTGTTTTTTTCAGCACATATCACTTTTCAAAGTAGTGAACCGTACCGGGTTTGTCGGAGAGTCAATATTCTGAGAGACTATCCCGATGACAAAATTAAAATATACCCCTGAAATCAGAGAAAGAGCGGTTCAATTATTGATTGAATCTGAAAAAGATTATCCATCGAATTGGGCTGCGATCACCGCTATTGCTCCCAAGATAGGTTGTAGTCCTGAAACACTACGTGTTTGGTATCAAAAATATTTAGATAAACAAAATCCAGTTAAAGTACAGCAGCTTTCAGACCAAGAA
>NZ_JEYB01000080.1:0-13377 GCF_000582255.1 Acinetobacter sp. 1566109
TCGAGTCCAACTTTACGAGCAAGCTTTAATGCTGCTTCATTTGCTTCTGCACCTGAGTTACAGAAGAATACTTTGTCTGCAAATGTATTTTCAGTGAGTTGTTTAGCAAGACGCAGTACTGGTTCATTGGTATAACCATTGCCGACATGCCAAAGTTTTTTTGCTTGTTCTGTTAACGCATTAACTGCCACTGGATGCGCATGACCTAATGCATTTACTGCAATCCCGCCTGCAAAATCGATATATTCTTTATTTTCTTGATCCCAGATACGTGAACCTTCACCACGTACCGGAATGAAATTTGCCGGTGCAAATACTGGAACCATCCATTCGTTAAAGTCATTTCTGGAAACTGCAAAATTATTCATTGTGGCTTGCCCATCAAATTAAGATTATTAGGATTATCGATGGGTCTATTATTAAAAATCAAAATGACTCACAAAATTTGTAATTTAGTAAAAAATGAATTATTTTTTATCAATCTGATAATTGACAATGACATTATGGACAATATTGATCAAATTATTTTAGGTTTACTTAAAGATAACGCACGGATGTCTGTAACCGAGATAGCCGAAAAAGTTCATGTTTCAAGAGCAACGGTTAAAAAGAGAATGGAATATCTCGAGTCTTCCGGCATCATTACCGGATATACGGTTCGTTTTAAACCAAATGCTGAACGCAATGTCATCCGCGCATGGATGAGCATTATGGTCGAAGGTACTAAAGCACAGTCTGTGATTAAAGAACTACGTCTAGAAAGCGCGGTTGAATGTCTGCATAAAACTAATGGTAAATGGGATATTTTGGTCGAGCTACGCTCCGACACCTTAGAAAACTTCGATAAAGTATTAGAGAGAATTCGAAATATTTCAGGTATTTACAATAGTGAAACTAGTATTTTGCTGGCGAGCCATAAGACCTAATCATCACGTTAAATCTCAAATTAAACATGGGGTGAGCCAACTTACGGCTGAGCTCATCCATTTCCCTTTCATTCAAAAAATTCTCTATGGCCGCTCATTAAATCTAAAAACACCATTCCAACGATGAACCTATTCTAATAATCCTCAATAAATTTTTAATTTTTTTAAATAATCAAAATCAAAAACTTAAAACACCTTGTCAGTTGAACTCACCCTTTTTCTACTTAATCCCCTCATCAAAGCATTTGACAGAAAATTTAAAACATAATACATATAGTATTATATGTTATATGTTAAAACCTAAGGACAAGGTATAAAAAATGGCTAAAACTCAACTACAACACTTCATTAACGGCGAATATGTTGCTAGCAAAGGAAATGATTTCTTCGATTTGGTAAGCCCAGTCACTGGTGAAGTCTATGCACAATCGCCGAATGCGACCGAGGCAGAAGTTGATGCAGCTTATGCTGCTGCAAAAGAAGCATTTAAAATTTGGGGACGTAGTACACCTTCGACTCGTCAAAAAGCATTACTGAATTTGGCAGATGCTATTGAAGCAAATGCTGACCGTTTGATTGAAGCGCAAAGCCGCAATACAGGTCAGTTAAAACATTTAATTGCATCTGAAGAAGTTGGTGCATCGGCAGATCAAGTTCGTTTCTTTGCAGGTGCTGCCCGCTTACTCGATGGCACAGCAACTGGCGAATATTTAGAAGGTTTAACTTCTTCTATTCGCCGCGAACCAGTCGGTGTGGTTGGTCAGGTTACACCTTGGAACTATCCACTCATGATGGCAATTTGGAAAATTGCTCCTGCTTTGGCAGCGGGTAACACTGTCGTATTAAAACCAAGTGACACAACACCTGAAAGTACCCTCTTACTTGCAGAAATTGCTGCACCATTTTTTCCGAAAGGTGCATTTAACGTGGTGTTAGGCCAAGCGCAAGTTGGTTCAAAAGTGGTATCACATAAAACCCCTGCTCTCGTTTCTATTACAGGTTCAGTTCGTGCCGGATTACAAGTTGCTGCTTCTGCTGCGGCAAATTTAGCAAAAGCTCATCTTGAACTTGGCGGTAAAGCACCTGTAGTGGTTTTTGAAGATGCCGATCTTGATAAAGCCGTAGAAATGATTGCTTTAACAGGCTATTTCAACGCAGGCCAAGACTGTACTGCTGCAACACGTGTGATTGTGGCTGAATCTGTTCATGACGAGTTTTTAGCTAAACTTGTTGAAGCTGCAAAAAATACACGTTTTGGCGAACCTGATGATCAAGACGCGCTTTATGGTCCTCTTAACAATGCCAATCAATTAAAGAATGTTAAAGCGTTTATCGACAACTTACCTGCTCATGCCAAAGTTGAAACAGGTGGAAAACAGGCAGACCGCCCAGGTTTCTATTTTGAACCGACTGTTATTAGTGGCCTAAAACAACATGATGAAGCTATTCAGAATGAAATTTTTGGACCAGTGATTACCGTTCAGAAATTTACCGATGAAAATGATGCGATTGAAAAAGCCAACGATGTTGAATATGGCCTAGCTTCAAGTGTTTGGACCAAAGATCATGCTCGCGCAACACGTCTGTCACGTGAACTTGATTTCGGTACAGTTTGGATTAATACCCATATTCCTTTAACCGCGGAAATGCCACACGGCGGCTTCAAAAAATCAGGATATGGTAAAGATTTATCTGGCTACGGTTTTGAAGAATATACCCGTGTTAAACATGTGATGAGTTCAAACGAATAATAACAATGCGTTTTGAAAGGAGATCAAAATGAATAAGCAAGAAATGAAAGACTTGGTGACTAAAGCACACCACGAGTTATTTAATTTGCATGACACTACTGCTCTAGACCGTTATTTTTCTGAAGACTTTATAGAGCACTCACCACTCGTTGCAAATGGTATTTCAGGTTTACGTCAACTGGTAGAAGATTGTCCCGATATGCAACATGAAGCTGTACGTGTACTCGCAGATGGTGACTTGGTTGCAATTCATGGCCGCTTTCAGGGCTTAGATGAAAAACCATTGGTTGGGTTTGATATTTACCGAGTAAAAGACGGCAAAATTGTCGAGCATTGGGATGGTCTTGTGGCAGAAGCTGCACCGAATGTAAGCGGTAGAACTCAACTAGATGGTCCCACTGAAATCGTAACTCACCATGACCCAGAGAAAAACCGCGAAATTGTGACATCTTTCTTTAAGAAGTCATTAATTGATGGCAATTATGATGCCTTTAAAGAATATACCGACGGCGACCAGTTCATTCAACATAGTCCAGATATTGGTGATGGTGTTAAAGCAGTCATTGATTTTTTGAACAATATCCGTAATGAAGGACAAGGTTTGGTATACTCAAAAACGCATCGCTCCATTGCTGATGGTCAATTTGTATTGACACATTCCGAAGGCAGTATTGCTGGTAACCGACATGCATATTTTGAACTATGGCGTGTAGATAATGGCAAAATTGTTGAACTTTGGGATGCAATACCGGCTGTGCCTGAAGATGAACAGGCTGTCCATGGTTATGGCGTGTTTTAATAACTATTTATCCGCTTCATTAAGCTAAGTCTTTTGACTTAGCTTTTAGAGAATTCGCCATGTCAGCATATACGATAATTTTTGCACCTATTGCTCAAGCAACTCGTTCGGAACAAGTTGTAGAACGCTTGGAAAATGCAATTATCTCTGGTTTGCTCAAAAGCAATGAACAACTTCCTAATGAAGCAGACTTAGCACGCTTAATGGGAGTTTCGCCAATCACTGTTCGCGAAGCATTAAATACTTTACGCGTAAAAGGTTTAATTGATACACGTCGTGGAAGAAATGGTGGAAGTTTTGTTTGTGAGCTACCTTCTGATTTACTTTTAAATCAACATCCTTTGCGCCAAGCTTCAAATGAGTATCTTGCCGATTTAGGTGAGTTTCACAGTGCAATTTTAAGTCATAGTGCCTATCTGGCCGCTCAAAGAACCACTGAATATGAACTTAACAAAATAAAAGAGTTAATTGAACAATTTGAACAAGCTGTTGAAGCAGATACACGTGCACAGCTTGATTTACGTTGTTTGCTGACGCTTACCTCATTTGCCCAATCTGCAAGGCTGGCAAATCAGGAACTCACGATTCAGGCTGAATGGGCTCCGCTTATCGCCGTACTTTATCAAGATAATGATTTTCACCGTGAGGTTGTAAAACAATATCACCATCTTTTGTCGTCTTTTATGCAAAACAATGAAAATGAAGCTGTGATTCAAGCCCGAAAAATAGTTTCAATGCTCACTGACCAAATGCTTCGGTATAAGTTATCGAGTGAATAAAAATAATAAATATGATGGCTTATCAATAATCAAGTTAGAAATATGGAATTTTAGGAGTTATAGGAATGACCCAACAGTTAGATATAGAAGAGCTACAAAATTTGTTAAAGACGGTGGTTGACGAAACAACCTCTATTACAGAAAAACTCGCAACTAAGGCGAGCAAGATTTTGTCAAAGCATGCATCTGAAAAAAATGCAGATATTAAGCTTTCAACTTCAGAACGCTCTGCTTTGCAAAAGGAAATTAAAAAAGCACTTAATCAGAGCCATTATAGTCAAGGAACTGGTTTTGCGAGTTATAGTCCGGCAACTCAAGAGGAACAAGACTACTGGACACTCGAATGGTGGTATAAAAAAGAAGATCAATTACAACAAGCAAAACTTGAAAACTATCAAAATGCGCAGCGTTTTTTAGATTTCCGCTCATTTGAGTGGTTCCATAAACCTGCACAAAATAAAAGTCCATGCATACATGGACCTTATGTTGATTATATCTGTAATGGTGCCTACACCATTACTATTGCCCACCCTGTCATGATTCATGACCACTTTATTGGCGTCATTGCGACCGATATTTTAGTTTCGGCTCTCGAAAAACTGCTTATGCCCAAACTCAAAAATATTAAGCAAAAGACTGTCATTATGAATGATTCATCTCGGGTCATTACTTCAAATGACATTAGTATCAGAACCGGGACATTATTTAAAGAAAAGACTGATCAACAGTTTTTCTCGCAACCATGTCAGTCTTTCCAGCTGGTTGTCATCTAAAAAGCAAAGAATATTGGCCTTTTATTCTCGCTTTAGTGTGCCATCAAGGTGATATAGCACTTTAAGCCCTTAGCTGTTGTTCAAACTTTCTTCAAATAGACTTGTTTATTCAGGTCTAGGGGAAGTTTTGGCCTAAAAATAGCATCGCCTTTCTGGATGAAAAGCAAAAACAACGAAATTTGAGGTTGAAAAGACATGGAAAATAAAGCGTCTTCCTTAAAAAAATTATCACTATGGCAAGTCACAATTATTGGTATTGCCTATATGACCCCCATGACGGTTTTCGATACTTTCGGTATTGTTTCCGGAATTACCAATGGTCATGTTCCCCTCGCATATTTACTTGCTTTAGGCGCGATGCTGCTTACTGCTTGGAGCTATGCAAGGTTTAGTAAAAACTCAGAAAGATCAGGTTCAGCCTATAGTTATACTGCAGAAAGTTTAGGGCCTAGAAGTGGATTTTTCGTTGGCTGGTGCTCTCTACTCGACTATCTTTTATTACCGCTTATTAATGTGTTGCTGGCTGCAATTTATCTCACCGCACTCATTCCGAGTATGCCTTATTGGTTTTGGGTGCTGGTATCGGCGGGCCTTGTGACTTTAGTCAACTGTTTCCGTATTCGGTTACTTGCCAACTTAAGTCTCGTATTTGTGTTTGCTCCGATTATCCTCATGGTCATTTTTGTATATTTAGTGGTTCGAGGTATTGGTTCGACCCAAGGTTATGAGCATGTGCTTACTCTGGCTCCACTATGGCATGGTCAACAATCGCTATTACCGCTTGTTGCTGGTGCTTCGGTTTTATGTTTTTCATTTTTAGGTTTTGATGCAGTTACTACCCTTTCAAATGAAACCAAACAACCCACCAAGAATATTCCCCGAGCAGTCATGTTAACCACACTTGCGGGTGGGCTTATTTTCTTCACAGCTGCTTGGTTTATTCAACTTTATTTTCCAAACAATGTTCGCTTTCATCATCCTTCAGAAGCATTACCAGAAATTGTGCTTTATGTGGGTGGTGCTTTGTTTCAGTCCATATTCTTATGCGGCCAAATTATGAACACAGTCGCCTCAGGTCTTGCCTCACATGCCAGTGCTTCGCGTTTACTGTATATAATGGGGTCCGACAATATTTTTCCTAAAAAGTATTTTGGAACCATCCATAGCTCTTTAGGGACACCATTTTTCTCGGTTTTATTTGTCGGGCTTATTTCAATGTCGGCTATTTTCTTAGATTTAGCTCAAGTTGTTAGTCTGATCAGTTTTGGTGCGCTCGTTGCTTTTACAGCCGTAAACTTCTCAGTTTTTATGAAATTTTATATTAAAGATAAACAACGTTCAGGTTTTAAAAATAAATTTCTAAACCTGTTTTTACCGTTGTTATCGGTCATTAGCATTATTTGTTTATGGCTCAATCTCGACTCATCTTCACTGATTTTTGGATGCTTCTGGTTAACTTTAGGCATTCTCTTATTCATTTATAAAACGATTAAAAAACAAAGTATTGCAATTAGTAATGCTTATTAATTTTTTAAGGAACGTCGTCATGAAAATTATTTCTAAACCTCAACTTTTAAAAGATGTGGAATATAAACCAAGTAAGTCTTTACAAGTGGGTAAAGAATGGAGCTGGTTAAATCCAAAACACGCGAAATTTGACTCAACTACGGTTAATGGCACTTCGGTAAATAACCCAGCAAACTACTATGAAAGTTCCCTGTCCGATTGGCATACATTTGACAGTTTAAATGCTGATATTGAATGTGATGTGGTGGTTATTGGTGGTGGTTTATTAGGTTCATCGACTGCCCTACACTTAGCTGAACAAGGCGTAGATACCGTTTTATTAGAAAAAAACCGTATTGGTAGTGCAGCTTCAGGGCGAAATGGCGGACAACTTACCCCAGGTTTAGCACGCTGGGAAGCTCAAGAAATGGCTGACCGATTAAGTTATGAAGATGCCAAAAAGCTATGGCATTTTACTTCTACGGAAGCCATGCAACTCATTGATGATATCTCTGAAAAATACCAACTCAACTTTGACCGTAAATACGGGCATATTACCGCCGCCGTTCATGAAGGACATTTGGTTGGCTTAACCCAAGGTGCCGATGCCCGAAAATACTTAGGTGAAGACCATACCCGTATTGTGGGTAAACATGAACTCATGGACTTTATTAAGTCAGACTACTATACAGGCGGTTTAATTGATGAGTTAGGTGGACAAATTCATCCGTTGGCTCTAAACCGTGGTTTAATTTATGGCTTTTGCCAAAATGGCGGTACTGTTTATGAACAAACAGAAGTTATTTCAATAGAAGAAAAGGCAGATGGTATTTATGTTCACACAGCAAATGCTGTCGTAAAAGCTAAAAAATCTGTAGTTCTGGCAGTACACCATGCCTCGTTTAAACTTTTATCTGAACAGAACAATACCACTATTCCATTTTATACCTATGTCGCGACCACCGCTCCTTTAGAGTTTGACACCAAAGAGCTTCTGCCATTTGGACATCCGGTTTATGACACTCAGTTCCAGATTGATTACTACCGCCCTGTGTTTAACAACCGTTTATTGTTTGGCGGCCAAGGTACTGGCACATGCTGGGGGCCTGAGAAAACTTTAAATTATCTAGAGCATCGAATTCATACCGTGTTCCCTCAAATTAAAAATCTAGAAATGGATTTTGTCTGGAGTGGAACCACTGATTTAACTGTAAATGGTGCAGTCGACAGTCGTAAGTTTGGTAATAAATTCCCGATTTATGCAGTTCACGGCTGGAGTGGACATGGTGTTGCACAGACGGTACGCATTGGTAAAGCCATTGCAAATGACTTTGTTGGGCAATCTAATGACTTTGAAATGTTATCCAAAATTGACCATCAAAATATTATTTTTGGCCGTACGCTTGCCCCTGTCGTTATTCCACTCGCAAAAAGTATGTATGGCATCGGTGCAATGATTAACCCAGGCAAAATGGTATCTTTCTAATTTATAAAAACATCATTTTCTAAAAAGGATTCGGACAGTTTTGTGCGAATCTTTTTATATAAAGGCAATATTGCTTTTCAAACTAGGTTATCCCTATTCAATCCATTACAATAGCGCCAGCTTTTTTAGACAGCGCATAGTATTTTGAGTAACTCATCTTCCCAATTAAAACGTGGACTTAAAAATCGTCACATCCAGTTAATCGCTATGGGTGGTGCTGTGGGCACAGGACTTTTTTTAGGCTCTGCACAAGTCATTCAGTCTGCTGGTCCTTCAATCATTTTGGGTTATGCCATTGTTGGTTTGGTTGCATTTTTAATTATGCGCCAAATGGGTGAAATGATTGTCGAAGAACCTGTAGTTGGCTCTTTTAGCTATTTTGCACAAAAGTATTGGGGAAGATTTCCCGGTTTTTTATCGGGCTGGAACTATTGGGTTGTGTACATTTTAGTTGCGATGACTGAGCTTACCGCCGTGGCTAAATATGTACATTATTGGTGGCCTCATATCCCAGCATGGGTTTCGGTTTTATTTTTCTTTATGCTGGTCACGTGCTTGAACTTAGGCAATGTTAAATTTTATGGCGAATCTGAATTTTGGTTAGCCATTATTAAAGTTACCGCAGTCATTTCAATGATTGTGTTTGGCTTATATTTATTGCTTACAGCCGGCAATGATTCTATAGCGAGCTTTTCAAACCTATGGCAACATGGCGGATTTTTCCCGCATGGCTTTTCGGGTTTGTTCTATATGCTCGCCTTTTTAATGTTTGCATTTGGCGGTATTGAACTGATTGGAATGACCGCTGCTGAAGCAGAAAATCCTGAAAAAAGTATTCCACAAGCCATTAACCAAGTTATTTTTCGAATTTTGGTTTTTTACGTGGCCTCGCTCGCAATTATTATGTCGCTTATTCCATGGAACCAACTGGACCTTGGTGGTTTAGATAAAAGCCCTTTTGTCATGATTTTTAGTCAGCTTGGCATTGGTTGGGCGGCACATTTACTTAACTTTATTATTTTGACTGCTGCACTTTCAGTTTATAACAGCGGCATGTATGCCAACAGCCGAATGTTGTATGGACTGGCAGTACAAGGCAATGCCCCTAAAATCTTTGCCAAAGTAAGCAAACAAGGTGTACCCACAGCTGCTGTCGTCTTCTCTTCTATCCTGATTTTTGGGTGTGTTTTACTCAACTACTTTGTACCAGAAGAAGCTTTAAGCCATCTTATGTATATGGCTGTTGCAGCTTTAGTTTTGAACTGGGCGATTATTAGCTTTACCCATTTAAAGTTTAAGCAAGCTATGAAACTAGATGGAAAAGTTGCCAAATTTCCTGCTCTATTTTCGCCTTTGAGTAACTATGTCGTGCTCGCTTTTATCGGCATGATTTTATACATTATGTGGACTCAAGGCTTTAAAGAATCAGTAATTTTAATTCCGATCTGGATTACTTTAATGCTTGGTTTATATAAAGTGTTAAGGTTAGATAAATCACTCTGAACGTCCTAAAAGGCTTATTCAAACAGAATAAGCCTTTATTGTTTTAAGCGGCTGTAAACAAGTCTCACCTCTTTGCAAATTTCAACAGACCAAATATCTGCATCTCGTCTGATCAATTCTCCATCACTTAGTAGTTTTTAGTTATATGCTATCCCTTTAAAAATGGTGCTTAAGACATTTTTAAGAGATGATTATTAAGGTACAAGTGTTTACATGATCTATAAATATTTGTGTCAATGTTCAGCTAAAATCGTGGCTGACCAGATATATCGCGATCATCAATCAGGAAAAGACGCTTCATAAATAGCTCTTTTATCCACTTTACTGATTTTGCTCCATTCACTGCGTCGCTTAATGATGAAAGACAGGAAAAATTTTATGGAAAAAACGCTGCAATGCCCAAAGTGTGGTTCTACAGAAATTGAAACACGTGACCATGACAAACTACTTAAAACCACTGGCGGTGTTTTACTAACAGCTGCAGGGACTACAGCGGGTACCGTAGGTGGTGCTGCAACAGGTGCTTCTATAGGAGCAGCGATTGGTACTGTAGCTGGACCATTAGGTGTAATTGTTGGCGGTACTGTAGGCACATTTGTCGGTGCAATCAGTGCAGGTATTACTGGCGGTGTAGTGGGTAATATTTTTGGTAAAAAAGCAGGTGTAATGATCGATAAAAATATATTTCAGGACTACCGCTGCCTAAAATGCAAATACCGTTTTAAAGTAAAGAAATAAACTAATTTCAATTGAATTAAGCAGGTAAAATCAATTTTCAACTGACTCTCCTGCTTAAACTCAACTTTTATAAAGTGCTCCAAATCATAAAGATATGAAGCAACTTGTCTAATAAATTAAAACAAAAATTTAGATTTTAATTTACTTCGCAATTCCATCTTGTTGGTACTGAGGTGAGCGTGGGCCATATAATAAGCCTGTACCCGGACTATAAGGAGTCGGAGTAAACAGTTGAGCATTTACCATACTTGCTATTGGATAAGCACGATCATTAAAGTTGCTAGAAATCTGTTCAACCAAAGCACCGACTACAGCACCAAGTAAACCAGAGTTATTATCACTACTTGATTGGGATAACTTTTTCTCACCAGTCCAAATCACATCGCCTGTTTTTAAATCTACAAGTTTTGCATCTGCACTTACTGTAGCAACACTTTGGATCACTTGATATTTAGAGCCATATTCTTTAATTCGAATGTATAAAGCGGCATCTGCACCAAAAATCTCTTGTAATTTTTGAGGAGCAATAGACTGCGCATCACTGCCATTGGTGACACCATTCTCTTTGAACATGTTATCTACAACCGAAATTGGAAAAACATAATAGCCAGCTTCTGCTACAGGTGCTATTACGGTTGGCCAATAACTGTAAGTTGCTTTTACATCTGGTGAATCATTGACTGGTGGTAATACCAAAATTGACTTTGGCATATGAGCTTTATAAGCGGTTATGTCTTTATTCGGTGCCGGAGTAACTGCACAGCCAGTAAATGTAATGCTAGAAATAACCAAACCAGCAATTAGAAACTTCTTAATCATGATTTTGTATTCCCACCATTCGCATTCATTTTTTGCAATAAGCGATCCATTAAAACTGTAGACTCTGGATAGACTTGACGTTCAAGCTGGAAATACTCGATTGCTTTTTGAGAATTATTTTCTTGTAAATACAATAACCCTAAATGCGCATATAACCCCGGCGGAACAGCTAGGCCCTTACCTTTAGTTTTTTGAATCTCAGCTTCTAATGTCGTGATTTGTGCACTTGGTGTCGCTTTTTCAGGTGAGGTATACATCAAATAAGTTTGATGCGGATAACTTCCCCAATTATATAAAGATTGAGGACCAGTGGCACAGCCCACCAATCCCAAAGCAAGAACACTACTTAAAACAATTTTTTTCATCTAACACATATCCAAAATTATTGAATTGACCAACGGTTATTTTGAATATCTGTTACAAGATTATTTACTGCTTCACGAACAGCTAAATCGAGCACTTTACCATTTAAAGTAGAATCATAAGAGGCAGTAGAACCAAAGCCTAAAACTTCACGTGCGCCTAATGCATATTCACCAGCACCTTGTACTGAGTGCACAACTTCTGAAGTTTTTACATCAATAATATTTAAATTAACTTTTGCATAAGCAACTTGCTGTTTACCGCGGCCTAAAATACCAAATAGTTGCTGATCACCAACTTCTTTACGGCCAAACTCAGATACATCGCCAGTAATCACATAACGAGCACCTTTAATAGATTGAGCAGTATTGCTATAACCTACTTCTTGTTTGATTTCAGATAAATTATCGCGATTTAAAACTGAGAAATAACCAGTTTGCTGTAAATGTGTCTCAAGAATCGTTTTCGCTTGGCCACCTAAACGGTCTACATTATCTGAGAAAACTCCTCTCATATAACTAGAGCGGTTATCAAACTTACCAATAGAAACAGGAGCTTTTACCCCATTATATTTAATTGCAGAAGTTGCTGCGGTGACTTGAGGACTTTGTATCGTTCTTGATGTTTCAGTGGTTGAACATGCGATTAAACCAAAAGAACTCGCCATAGTAATGATTAATATTTTTTTCATGTTTACTGTATAAAGATAACTAAAATACAAAGAATACATATTATATACAAAAAGACTATCAAATGAGCTTCTAAATTAATCTATGAGCAAAAATCTAATCAATTAAATTAAAACTTTTAAGTAACCTACTTATTATTTTATGAATATTTAATCATAAGAATCATATAAATAGTCACTCAAATGAGCTGTGTATGCCTACGAAGTCAGTGAGAGAAATTCAAAATCAGCTACTTACTTTACGCTACTTATTAGATATGAAAGAATTACGGCCTTATATAACTTTTGAAATTTAAAATGAGAAAAATATTATTTTTAAGTTTAGTCAGTATGTTTAGCTCGTATAGCTTTGCAGAAGATAATAATTCGGTTTATAGAGGACTTGGTACTGGACCGCAGGATTTCCTAAAGTTCCAAATACTCAAACAAAAAGGCTTTATCTCAAAAAAACCTAATATTTCACGAGCAGATTATAACGATATATATAAACTCAAAAAGCCTTATGAGTTTATGGGACAAAATGTTGTACTCATTTCGGATGAATATATGTCTGAATATGTTGGCTGTTGTGTGAGTGAAGGTTGGGGAGCTGTATTTAAGCAAACTTCTAATTTGAAATTGATTGGAGCCTGTAAATTATTTTGTGTAAGTTCCATTTTTTATAAATGATCTTTTAATCGATCATCGAACTGAATCGTAAACCAATTCATTGCTAAACGCCAATTTTGAATTGGCATCGTCCATTTCTTCGCAGCATTTGATGTTGCTAAGTAAATGACCTTCTTTACTGAGTCATCAGATGAAAAGATTTTCCTTTTCTTCGTTGAATGGCGTATTACGCTATTCAACGACTCAATCGCATTTGTTGTATAAATAGCATGACGTATTTCGGCTGGATAGCTAAAGATCGTTCGGATATTTTCCCAATTGGCCCGCCAGGATTCTCCAATTTTGGGATACTGGTGATTCCATTGATCACAGAAGATGTCTAGGGACTTTAAAGCATTTTCCTCTGTACTTGCCTGATAAATCGCTTTCAGACCCGACGTAACAGCCTTGTAGTCTTTCCAGCTTACAAATCTCAGGCTATTGCGTACAACATGCACAATACACAGTTGAATATCAGTATGAGGGTAAACAGAGGCTATCGCGTCAGGAAAGCCTTTTAATCCATCTACACAGGCAACAAGAATGTCCTGTACTCCTCGATTTTTTAGCTCTGTCATGACTGACAGCCAGAATTTGG
>NZ_JEYB01000081.1:0-12785 GCF_000582255.1 Acinetobacter sp. 1566109
CACACACGCGGCGTAGCACCACGCAACAAGTTATGTTCAACCAAAGCACGTACACAACCTGCTGTTCCTTCCGGACGCAAAGTTAATGATTCAGGTGGGTTTCCTTTATCGAAGAATGTATACATTTCTTTTTCAACGATATCGGTTGCATCACCAATAGCACGTTTAAACAGTCCCGTTTGTTCAACGATCGGCAAACGAATTTGTTGGTAACCATAAGCATCCATTAACGATGCTAAATGCTGCTCGAGACGTCTCCACGCTGCTGTTTGCGTTGGTAAAACGTCATTAAAACCTTTGATTGCGACAATTGAACTCATGATGAACTACGAATAATTTCTTTAGATTTAGCTTCTTCAAGCTCTTGAACACGTTGACGAACCATACTTTCGATTTCATCAACCAATTGATTGGTATCAATTAAATGGCTTTTCTCACCATTGCGATAAACCAGTGAACGAGGCGCAGCCCCAACAACCCCGATATCTGCTTCTTTTGCTTCACCTGGGCCATTTACCTTACAACCAATAACTGAAACATCCATTGGCGTACGTATATCTTCTAGGCGCTCTTCTAAGGCTTGCATCACCTGAATCACGTTAAATTCTTGGCGAGAACAACTTGGACAAGCAATAAAGTTAATACCGTTAGAACGTAGGCCAAGCGATTTCAAGATGTCAAAACCAATCTTGATTTCATCTTCTGGTTCAGCAGCAAGCGAAATACGCATGGTATCGCCAATACCTTCCATCAATAATCCACCAAGAGCAATCGCTGATTTCACAGTACCTGTACGGTAAATACCAGCTTCAGTCACACCAAGGTGCAATGGATTGTCGATTTGCTGAGAAAGCAAACGATAAGCATCCATGGTTAAAAACACATTTGATGCTTTTACGCTGACTTTAAACTCATGGAAATCTAGACGGTCTAAAATATCGATATGACGTAAAGCTGACTCAAGCAGTGCCTGCCCTGTTGGCTCACCATATTTTTTCTGTAAATCTTTTTCTAGAGAACCCGCATTCACACCAATACGCATAGAAATACCGTGATGGCGTGCCGCAGCAACAACTTCACGAACTTTTTGATCTGAACCGATGTTACCCGGGTTAATACGCAAACAGTCTGCACCATAGTCTGCAACTGCCAAGGCAATTCTATGGTCAAAGTGAATATCAGCCACTAATGGAACTGAAACACGTTTGCGGATCGCACCAAAGGCTTCAGCTGCTTCCATAGAAGGAACTGAAACACGCATAATATCTGCACCTGCGTCAACACAACGCTCAATCTGAGCAACAGTTGCATCGACATCGCAAGTTTCGGTATTTGTCATACTTTGCACGCTAATAGGTGCATCGCCACCGACATAGACCGAACCAACACGGATTTTACGTGTTGGTCGACGTTTAATTGGGTTCTCTATCATTGTATCGCTCAACTCATGGTATTAGCGGGATAAACGGAATTCAGCTTTACCGTTTACCGTATATGGAGACAATGAAATCTGTTCTTGGTTTAGACTTAATGACACAGCTGTTGCATCATCAAGACGAATCTGGAATGGAGACTCACCATTTAAGGTTAAAGTCGATGCCTGACGACCCGTCGCTAAAACCTTGCCTGTTGCATCTACAATATGAACAGAAGTTGGACGGTTAAAGTTTAACACCAATTGATCACCCGCTGTTGCAGAGGCACTTCCTTTCATAGGTAAAACTTCAACATTAGACTGATTGGCTTTTGGCACATCAGCTTCTTCTTTGTTTGAAGTCCATTTTTGGACACCCATCACAATCAATGACACGACAGCAATAATCAAAATCGCAAGTAACGCACGCTTTAACCATTTTTTGTTACGATCACTATTAGAACCCGGTAATTTACCCATGATTTTAATTGGTGAGTTGTTTAAAGCATGATTTGGCAAAAGACCTGTATCGTTCGCATAAATTTCATCAAAACGCTGAATAATTGCAGTTGCATCAGCATTTAAATATTTCGCATAAGAACGATAATAACCTTTAATAAAGGTTGCTTCTGGCAAAGATTTATAATCGTCTTGCTCTAACGCACTTAGCGTTTTAAGCGGCATATTTAAATCAGAAGATACTTGCTCTAATTCTTTTTTCTGAGAAACGCGAATTTGACGTAAATACTCACCAGGACGTTGAATATTTCCTAAAGCAGAAGTCGGTAAGCTTGAGCCAGTTGGCTGCTGTGAATTAGGATTTATTTCCATACGGCCTCAGTACTATACTGTAATTGCAAATAACGTTGATATTCTGGACTTTCCGGGAATAAAGCACGTAACTGGTTTACTAAAACTTGCATTCCCATTTTATCCGCATTGGCTCGAGCCACTCTTAAACCAATCCAAAGTGCGCGAGCACCCTGATTTTTCTGCCCCACTGTACGAACGTATTGTTCATACATTTGTGTAGCAGCCGGAATCTGCTGCTGCAAATAAAAAATTTCTGCTAACTCTAACATTGAAATGTAAGAATCGCGGTTAGCAAGGAGTGCTTGTTTGAATGTTTTTTCAGCACTCGCAATATCACCTAATTTTAAATAAATCCGCCCTAGATTTTCTAAGGCTTGATAGCGTTGATCATAACCTAATGTTGCACCAGCAATACGGAATTGCTCAATGGCATCATTATAACGCTCCATTTGGTACAAATACGTACCATAATTATTACGCGCCTGAGCATTATCTGGCTCAGATGAAATTGCACGTTTAAAATAATGTTCTGCTTTTTCTAAATTGGGTTTACTGCCTTCTTGTTGCAATAAAATACCCATCATCATATTTGCCGTTGCATCACGACTATCGACACTTAAAGCTTGGTCAAGGGAACGCTTTGCAGAGTCCAAGTCACCAGAACGAATGTATTCGGCGGCAAGCTGCGTACGCACCTTAACTGCTTTTTCCGGGTCCTTTTTAAGCGTTGGCGAAGACTGACAACCACTGGCCAGACATGCAACAGCAACCCCCATACATAACATGATCTTTAACTTCGGAGTACTCAAAGTCTGCCCTCAACTTTATCCTTGTGTACGTAAAATCTCTTGTCGCTGCGCTACTTTCTTTTGCCACTGCTCAGCACGGCGCGTACGGTCAGCAACTTGACCCACTAACTGTCCACATGCAGCGTCAATATCATCACCACGTGTTTGACGAATCGTACACACAAATCCGGCATCAGACAAAGTTTTTTGGAACGAGATAATACGATTTCGACTTGAGCGACCATATGGTGCATGAGGGAATGGATTAAATGGAATTAAATTAATTTTACTTGGTAAGTTTTTAAGCAACTTAAGTAACTGCTGTGCATGTTCAGGCTGATCATTTACGCCTTCTAACATCACATATTCAATAGTCACATGTTTACGCGCACTTTCATTACCATCTTTGGCAATATAACGCTGACACGCTGCAATCAACTGAGCCAATGGATATTTTTTATTAATAGGTACAAGTTCATTACGTAGTTCATCGTTTGGTGCATGTAAAGAAATTGCTAATGCAACATCAATATCTTGTGCAAGTTGGTCAATTTTCGGAACAACACCAGACGTTGACAAAGTCACGCGACGTTTTGACATGCCATAAGCAAAGTCATCAAGCATAATGTGCATTGAGCTTAATACAGCATCATAGTTGAGTAATGGCTCACCCATACCCATCATCACCACATTAGTTACTGAACGCTCGCGCTCGGCAACAGGCACTTCTTCCATATAAGAATAGTTTGCCATCCAAAGTTGCCCAATAATTTCATCTGGCGTTAAATCGCGCTGAAAACCTTGCTTACCTGTTGAACAAAATGAGCAGTCTAATGCGCAGCCCACTTGTGAAGAAATACATAAGGTTTTGCGTGAACCAGTTTTATCTTCGGCAGGAATTAATACAGTTTCTACTAAAGAGCCAGAACCTTCACCTACGCGAAACACCCATTTACGTGTTCCGTCTTTTGAATAATGACGGTGAACCACTTCAGGAGCTTTAATTTCACAAATTTGTTCAAGCTTTGCGCGCAATTTGCCTGAAATATTGGTCATTTCAGCAAAATCAGTGACAAAATATTGATGAATCCATTTCATAACCTGCCCGGCACGAAACTTTTTCTCACCAATATCTTCAAAGAATTTTTCTAATTGAGCGCGTGACATGCCGAGTAAATTCACTTTTTCGGCAGCAGGCGATGCTGGCGTGGACGAAGATTGCTGCTGTCCATCAAGATTTTCAGATGAAACGACCACTGCAGAACTCATGTGTATTTACCTAAACCATGTCAAAAAAAGAATATATTGTTCAAGAATCAAACAATATGCTCTTGAGAGAATAAAAAAACCAGATAAGTAGTATACCACTTATCTGGTTTGAATGCTTTCGATTAACGAGTGCGTGGGCAGATCTCGTTGTCAGCAAAGAAGTAAGCAATTTCACGCTCTGCAGAAGCAACTGAGTCAGAACCGTGAGCAGCATTTTCGTCGATGCTTACAGCGAAATCAGCACGGATAGTACCAGGAGCCGCTTCTTTAGGGTTTGTAGCACCTAAAATTTCACGGTGAGCAAGAACTGCGTTTTCACCTTCAAGAACAGATACTACAACTGGACCAGAAGTCATGAATGCAACTAAGTCACCAAAGAAACCGCGTTCTTTGTGCTCTGCATAGAAACCTTCAGCATCAGCTTGAGAAAGGTGTTTCATTTTAGTCGCAACAATTTTTAAACCCGCTTTTTCGAAACGAGCAAAAATTTCACCGATGTGGTTTTTAGACACAGCATCTGGCTTTACGATAGACAAAGTACGTTCAATTGCCATGAGTGGCTCCTTTATTTTAAGATTTAAACTTTAAAAAATTTGCCGCATTATACCGATGTCATAGGCAATAATCAGCTTTGAATGTGTAAAAGTTGCGATTTTTTCTACTGTTTTTAGCGAACTTCATCTAACCAAGCCATTTGGATGGCTTCTAGCAATCCTTCAGTTGATTTATTTGGATCATCGCTAAAGTCTGGTAACGCACATACCCATGCATGTAAATCGGTAAAACGAATCCATTGCGGATCAACTTCTGGATGTGCTTCTGACAATTCAATGGCAATATCAATCGTATCTGTCCAACGTAAGCCCATAGCGGCTCCTATCTGTTTAATCTGCTAAATCACGAACTGTGTACTTTAGCAAATCCACAAACGTAATCGATAGCTTAAGCTGATAAAAATTACTGTTCGTTATAAAGCAATGCCCAATAATGGCGCGACAAAAATAATTAGACTTGCTACTGCCGCACCAATAAGTGCGCCTACAATCACATCACTTGGGTAGTGAAGTCCAAGCACCATACGAGACAATGCCACAAGCACCATGAATGGCAACATGGCAGCCAGCAACACAGGCTGGATATAACCCAACACAATTGTCACCATCACTGCATGTAGCGTATGACCTGATGGAAAACTAAAGTGATCAAGTGGTCTCTCCCCAAGCACAATCACCTGATGTACTTGGTAAGGGCGTGGACGCGTGGTTTTATGTTTTAAGAATTTATAAATTGCCGTTCCGACCGAACCGCCAAGTAGCAAATAGATAATTTGCAAACTATAGGTAATACCATGCATTCCCCATACAATTGCCAGCATGAGGTACCAAAATGGCCCATCGCCCGCACGGCTAATAATTTTGAAAAATAAAGCTACACGCTGTGAATGGGAAAAATGATTGAGGTATAAACAGCCTCGTAAATCTAGATCGAGTATTTTTATTTTTGCATTCTTTAATTTCATGGTTGTTCTCCTATTTTAGGATACTTAGGTGAAGTCCACCGAGGGATTCCTTCACTACCTGATAAAATGCCTGTTCTAATTGCTGTACCGGAAGTTGCCAACCGCTTTGCTGTACTTTACGACAGGCTTGTATGCCCATTTCTCTAAGTTGTTGTACGGAAGGGAGTTGATAAATTTGTTGTATAAAATGGTTTTTCTGTCCAAGTGGACTTAACCAGCCGCTTACGTTATGGACTAAATATTGATGTGCACATGCATAATCATACGCGATAACAGGCAAACCGCTTGCCATTGCCTCTAAAACTACGTTACCAAACGTTTCAACCTGACTCGCAAATACAAAGACATCAGCACTTGCATATGCTATTGCTAAATCTTGTCCACGCAAACTACCTGTAAAAATGACATTTCTCGCTTCAGGTAATGCTTTTAATCGAGCAAGATCTGGGCCATCTCCTACCACCACAAGTTTAGTTTTATGTTGCTGCATATTTTGCATAGCTGCATAGCTTTCAACAATCAATTGAACTTCTTTTTCTGGTGATAAACGCCCTACATACAGCATGACACGAGTATCGGCATCGGCACCCCATTGCTGGCGTAAGCTTTCTGAACGATGTTTTGGTGAAAAGCGTGTGGTATCGACCCCTCGTCCCACCACAACCAGTGGACAGGTAATACCAAAACCACGTAAAGCTTCTTCGGTATCTTTACTTGGCACACAAGTCACTTGAGTATTGTTATGAAACCAGCAAAGATATTTTTGAATTGGCTTAACTAAAAAAGCCAAATCAAAGAATCGGCTAAAATCTTGAAATGGTGAATGAAAGCCACTAGAGACCGGAATATCTTTTGCTTTTGCAGCTTGCATGGCAGTTAAGCCTAACGGTCCTTCCGTCACGATGTGCACAACATCTGGCGCAAATTTTTCAAAAGCTTTTGAAACTTTTAAATATTGAGGCCAACCAAATTGCAGAGTTGGATATTTAGGAATAGCCTGTGACATAACGAGACATTCTTGCTCTGGTAGAAAATCATGACACTTGGCTTTTTGTTCTGGGCGAACCAGTAGAATTTTATGACCTTGTTTTTGCAAACCTTGACATAACTGTAATAACGAAAGTGCTACCCCATTAATTTCTGGTGGCCATGTCTCTGTCACAATCGCAATTTTTAAACGAGGCCGAACCAACCCGTGAAGTTGGTGCAATTCCTGAGTATTAGACAACTGCTGTTTTTGTTTAAAATAGAAGTGGAAGCTTTCAGGGAGTTGCTGTTGTTTTAATAGTGCTGTCGCGTATGAGCCTTGCATAGCGCCATCCATCAATGTATTTATTTTCATGCTTAAAGATTAAGCAGCTTTCTTGACACTTTGATGATAAATGCATGACAGTTTACTGACATGAAAAATTAAAAAAGCACGCTGAGAACAGCGTGCTTTTTGATAAACAGACAAAAACTTAACGGTTCTGCAATTTTGCATAATCCATAAGTACATTTGCTGCTTCATTCACAAATGTTTCTTCTTCTGGCAATGCAGGACGTTGGTTGGCTTTCATTTTAGCACGAGATTCAGCCAATGCATCTAAGGAAGCCTGATAGCTTTCCCAGTTAGCAAAAGGTTTTTGACCTGTCGCTACACGGCGTTCATTTTCAGCATCTAAAGTTTGCTTTTCTAAACTCAGAAGCTCTGCGCGGCGCTTATCAATATCAAGAACAACTTGTTTCTGATCGCTAGTCACCTTTGCGATTGCCGTACGTTTATTTAAATATTTAAACTGCGGATCGACTGCTACACGTTGCTCTGAAAGTTGAGACAACTTCGCCACATATGGCTGAACAGAACCTTCACGTTTAAATGGTGCAGTTGGAATCGTATCCCACTTTAACGCATTTTTCGATTTACGCTCACCAAACTCTTCGTTATAAATATCAACAAGTTTAATGTCTGGCACTACACCTTTGTTTTGCGTACTACCACCGGTAACACGGTAGAATTTACGCTGAGTTAAGGTTGCTTGACCATATGCCAAAGTATCAAGTTGGACCTGAGCTGTACCTTTACCTGTGGTTGTACTACCAATGATAATGCCACGCTCATAATCTTGAATTGCAGCAGAGTAAATCTCACTTGCAGATGCCGATGCTAAGTTCACCAATACAGCGAGTGGACCTGTATAGATTTGCTGACCACCATCGTTGTCTTCAAATACACTTACATTGCCATTGCCGTCACGAATTTGCACAACCGGACCTGATTTAATTACCTGTCCAAGCATACGTGCAACTTCTTCTAATGAACCACCTGGGTCATTACGCAAGTCAATAATAATACCTTCTACTTTCTTAGCTTTTAAAGCCTCAAACGCATTTGCAGTGTCTTCAGAAACTGAACGATATTGCTGACCAGCACGACGTGAACGATAGTCGAAATAGAAAGATGGAATTTCAATGACACCTAATAGATGTTTTTTACCATCACGTGTTACTTCAACTGTACGTGAACGGACGCCCGCATCTTCTTCTTGAATGACATCACGCACCAAGGTCACATTGCGTGCCTGACTCATTGACGCACCAGCACCAAGAAGTTTCAGCGTTACTTTTGTGCCACGCTTACCACGGATCAACCCAACAATTTCTGAACTCGACCAGCCGACCACATCAATCATTTTACCGCCCTCTTGAGCGACACCAACGATTCGGTCTCCTGATTTCACTTGACCGGACTTACTTGCCGGGCCACCTTCTACAATGGTTTCAATCTTGGTGTAATCTTCATTGCCACGCTCTGGACGAATCGATACCCCAATACCTTCAAGTTGTAAGGTCGTTTGGCGGTTCAGTTCTATCGCATCAATTGGCGGATAATAGTTACTATGTGGATCATAAGTCGCCAACATTGCATTTAATGTTTTATCTAAAACATCGTCGCTTTTCACACGGCTAATTCTTTCAAGCTGACGTGTATAACGCTTGGTCAAAGTCTGAGCCGGTGTTAAATCTTCTGGGCCTGTTAAGTCTTGACCATCAGCAAGTGATGGATTTTCTTTTAATGCCTTTTGTTTCGCCTGCTCTTCTTCACGGCTAATCGTTAAATTAATTAACTGCGAAACTAACATTTTACGCCAGTGATTTTGCTGCTCAGCCGATGTTTTAAAATACGGTGCTTTTTCGCGATCTACTTCAATAAAAGTATTTGGCTGTTTTAAATTTTGTGGTTTCTTTAACTCAGCAAGCATGAACTCATAAAATTGTTTTAAGCGTTCACGATATTGCTGGTGAATAGCAAACGGTCCAGTTAAATTCCCCGCTTTTAATGAAGCACCAAAATTTGAACCATAGAGCTTTTTATAATTTTGAACTTCAGCGTCTAAAAATAATGAATGGTCTGGATCAAGACTATCTAAATACATATCGAGAATACGGTTAGATGTATTCGCATCCAAACGCATATTTAAATAATGTTGGCGATCAACTAAAGTTGCCAGTTGACGAGCCACCAAGGCCTGCTCTTGCGTTGGCTGGATCGATTGAGAAACAGCAGCTGTATTGGTTGCTGCTCTTGCTTCGTTCATCGTATGAGAGAAGAATAAACCGCCAGTCGCGATTGCTACTGCACAAGCTATAGTTTGAAGTTTCATAAATTCTTAATACTTCCTTGGGTGTTCGTATCTTACACGCTCTGTTTTCGATATGAACTAAGCAGATTCAACATCTTAACCAACTAAATTGTTTATACCGTGTAGTTTTATCATATTCTGTACTGACAAAATGTAGCAAATCATTGCAAAATTCGCTTATTGTTTTTCAATCAAAATTCAAATGGAACCAATATGATTGGCGCGTTGATGCTGGACATTGCCGGCACAGAACTTACTAAAGAAGATATTGAACTATTACAAGCTCCGCAAGTCGGTGGCATGATTTTATTTGCACGAAATATTGAATCACCACAACAAGTCCGTGCTTTAACCGACCATATGCGCCAAGTTCGCCCAGATATTTTAATTGCTGTCGACCAAGAAGGTGGCCGTGTTCAACGTTTAAAATCTGGCTTTACGCTATTGCCAGCCATGGGCCGCTTTGGCGAACTCTATATTACTCAACCACAAAAGGCTCTAGAACTGGCTGAACAGTGTGGCTGGTTAATGGCAACTGAAGTGTTAGCTGTGGGGATCGATTTTAGTTTTGCACCGGTTCTAGACCTCAATGCGATTAGTGATGTGATTGGTGACCGTGGCTTCTCTAAAAATATTGAAGATATTGCTCCTCTTGCTGGTGCATTTATGCGCGGTATGAAAAAAGCCGGCATGGCAAATACTGGTAAGCACTTCCCGGGTCACGGTTCGGTCAAAGCCGATTCACATGTCGCAGCCGCAATTGACAGCCGTAGCTATGACGAAATTTACAACCATGATATGCAAAGCTTCATTAAGCTTATGCCTGAGCTCGATGCGCTCATGCCGGCACATGTAATTTACGACAAGGTTGACCCAAATCCGGCAGGTTTCTCACCTTTCTGGATTCAAGAAGTCCTTCGTAATCGCTTGAAGTTTAATGGCGTACTTTTCTCTGATGACTTAAGCATGCAAGCTGCTTGTGTCGCTGGTGGTGCAGATGCGCGTATTCAAGCAGCTCTGGCAGCTGGTTGTGATATGGGACTAGTGTGTAATGACCGTAGTGCAGCATGTACAGCACTCGATGGTATTGCAAACTTAGCGCTACCAAATCAAGAGCGTTTAGAACGTATGCGTGGTCGAATTCCACAAATCCAAGTTGGTGAAATTTTATCACTTGGAAATGAATGGCAAGCTGTCAAAACAGCCATTGAAGAGTTTAAGAATTCGATTTAAGTTAGTAAAAATTTTAATTGGCTACAAAAACCTATTCACTATCTGATACGCGGTTAAGTCATACGCAACCTGCTCATCTGCTGAAGGATATTGATTGCTTCAATATATTTGATAGATGCAGAAAGTGAACAGGTTTTGCGTATGACAATGGTTTTGGTTACTTTTCCCGAAAGAAAAGTAACTCCAACTGAAAGTTCATCCCAGAATGCCAACCTAATTGACAGGACTCCGTCATGCAGGTTCATTCACCATCAATGCATTAGAACCTCTTCATTGTTATTAATAATGAAGATCACACAAAAACAATAAATCGAGTTCAGGACGAATGACACAACACCTTTCAAAACACCGCCACATTTCTTTTACAGCCCACTATACAGGCTATATCTGGTATCAAATGGGGATCTCACACGAAGCACTTGCTACGAGTAAAGGCAAATCTTTGGCATATTTAGTTCACCCATTAGAATCTTGGGCAGAGAATTATGTCGGTGGCAGTATGCGCACGACACTTAAACAGCGCCATACTATGCTTGATCATGATTTAGAGAAGTTAATTCAAGAAAATCCTGATTTACAGGTGCTTGAAATCGCTTGTGGTTTATCACCACGTGGTTGGTGGTTTAGGCAGCATTATCCTTCTATTAGCTATCGAGAGCTTGATTTGCCCGATATGGCTCAAACAAAACAAAATGCACTAAAACAAATTGAAAAAAATGCACCTGAAATTTTATCGGTTGATTTATTTACTGAGGCTTTCGCACAAGCATTTGAAGTGTTTGACCCTAGCCGTCCACTAGTTGTAATCAGTGAAGGTTTAATTAACTATTTTGATAAAGACTTATTAAAGCAACTGATCCAATCCATTGCCCACTATGGTGCTTCTTTTAAAAAGCTTCATTATTTAACCGACCTGTATCCTGAACCCGTTAAGAATAAACTCGCAAGTATTATCTGGAACAGCAGTAAATTACTTAAACTTATGTCCCGAAGCTCATTTAGTTTTCATTTTAAGACTCCACTAGAAGTGAAAGACTTTTTTAAAGATGCTGGCTTTAATCAAGTTAACGTTGAACAACCGCAAATATTCTTCGGACAAGTTACTAAAGAGAGCGATGAAGAACATTTAGGTGACTTAGTCTGGACTATTCATGCTCAATTGAAATAAAAAAAGAAGTCTCAATATTTTTGGGACTTCTTTTTTATAAAAAATTAAACTTTATGCTGCTTGCTTTTGGCGGGCAATAAAACGACTTAAACGGTCAGCAAGTTCGAAACTGCCATGTTTAAATAAAGCACGGATTCCTTGTTCAGTAGCTTCAAAGATTAAACATTCAATCGAAAAAGCACCCTCTTCATCTTCTAAATATAGTGCCAGATCCCGTGGATGTTCATTTACAAAGTCGAGCTGTTTCACATCATCTAACTTCAAATACATTCCAAAGAAAGTCACATCCACAATCGTTACTGGGACTTCTGATTTACATTCACGGTGGCTTAGTTTGGTTTTAGGCTGCAGAACTGGTATACGCTCTTCACCTCGACGTTCCATACTTTGCATTTGTTCCCGCGTCATTGGAATAATGCCATCCAGATTTTGGATAGATTCACCTTTCAAAAATGAAGTGAACAAACTCATAGTTTCTTTACGGCGCTGAAGCTGTGGCACATGATCTGCGTTAGCAATCAGAGCAAATTCCATATCCGGACATTGCAAAGCAAAATTGGCATTTTCATGAGGCAAAGTAAAACTATCGTACTGCCCTGCTGCGACCAGTGTTTTACACTGTGGAATCGGTACATCTGTTAAGCGTAAAAGTCGATTACAGTTAATGTAATAACGTTCACGCTCGGTCACCGTAAACTCAGCCATTTGCCTAAAAAATAATTTTTTAGCTGTCGGTGACATACGTGTTTTATCTAATTTGGCATGATTCACCAAATATAGAATCACCGCTTGTCCAAACTCTTCCATACGGTTTTCTTGCATGAGTTTGAGTGATTCTTCCAAAATCATCCGCCAACTTTTACGGGTCTTTTGCATGACACCCATTAAAATCATACGGTCCATTAAATCTGGACGGTGATAAGCAAAACAAGAAGCAACAACTGAACCCAACGACATT
>NZ_JEYB01000082.1:0-12778 GCF_000582255.1 Acinetobacter sp. 1566109
TAAAGAATATATCGATTTTGCAGGCGGGATTGCAGTAAATGCATTAGGTCATGCGCATCCAGTGGCAGTCAATGCGTTAACAGAACAAGCAAAAAAACTTTGGCATGTCGGCAATGGTTATACCAATGAACCCGTACTGCGTCTTGCTAAACAACTCACTGAAAATACATTTGCAGACAAAGTATTCTTCTGTAACTCAGGTGCAGAAGCAAATGAAGCAGCATTAAAGCTTGCTCGTAAAGTTGGACTCGATAGCGGTGTCGCAGGTAAAAGCGGTATTGTGGCATTTAACAACGCGTTCCACGGCCGTACTTTATTTACCGTTTCGGCTGGTGGTCAGCCAAAATATTCACAAGACTTTGCACCACTTCCAAACGGCATTAGCCATGTTGCTTATAATGATTTAGAAGCAGCTAAAGCAGTTATTAATGAGCAAACCTGTGCAGTAATTGTAGAGCCTGTACAAGGTGAGGGCGGGGTAATTCCTGCTGATATCGAATTTTTAAAAGGTTTACGTGCACTGTGTGATCAGTTTGGTGCCTTACTTATTTTTGATGAAGTGCAAACAGGTGTTGGCCGTACAGGTGCACTTTATGCTTACATGAACTACGGTGTTACACCGGATGTACTCACTACTGCAAAAGCGCTGGGCGGTGGTTTCCCTGTCGGTGCAATGCTAACAACTGATAAATTTGCGCCGCATTTTTCAGTGGGTACACACGGCACAACTTATGGCGGTAACCCGCTGGCAAGTGCAGTTGCAGGCGCAGTCTTTGAGTTTATTAATACACCAGAAGTACTTGAAGGCGTGAAACACCGTCATCAATATTTCCTTGATGCATTAAATACGTTAAATGCTGAATATCAAGTTTTTGATGAAATTCGTGGTCAAGGTTTATTGATTGGTTGCGTATTAAAAGCTGAATATGCAGGTAAAGCAAAAGATATTACGACTTGGGCAGGTGAAGAAGGTTTACTTGCTTTGATCGCAGGGCCTAACGTAGTTCGTTTCACACCTTCACTCATTATTCCTGAACAAGATATTGATGAAGGGATAGCTCGTTTAAAAAGAGCTTTGGCAAAGTTGGCTAAATAAAAAAAAGGAAAGCTAGCCATGATGATTGTCCGTCATGCCGAGTTTCGAGACCTTGAAGATATTTATAAATTAGCAGGTAAGTCAGGTGTTGGCTTGACTTCCTTGCCACAAAATATGGATACGCTTTCGGCTCGAATTTCACGTACTCGCAATACTTTAAATGGTAATGTTCATAAGAGCGAACAGGGTTATTTGTTTGTTCTTGAAGATACAGAAGCTCAACGTGTTATTGGGGTGAGTGCAATTGAAGTTGCTGTGGGTTTAATCGAACCTTGGTATAACTTTCATGTGGGAACCCAAGTACACGCTTCAAAAGCATTAAATGTCTATAAAGCATTACCGACTTTATTCCTAAGTAATGATCGAACGGGAAGTAGTGAGCTCTGCACATTATTTTTAGATCCGGAACGTCGTGAAAACCAAAACGGTAAATTCTTATCAAAAATCCGTTTTATGTTTATCGCAGCATTTAAGCAATATTTTGAGAAAAAACTTATTGCTGAGATGCGTGGTTTTTCTGATGAAAATGGTTGTTCACCTTTCTGGGATGCGATTGGTCACCATTTCTTTAATATGGATTTCTCCACAGCAGATTATTTAAGTGGAATTGGCCAAAAAGTTTTCATTGCGGAACTTATGCCACGTTTTCCAGTCTATGTAGACCTTTTACCAAAGGCTGCACAAGAAGTGATTGGAAAAATGCATCCACATACTTTACCTGCTTATCATGTGCTTGAGTCCGAAGGCTTACGCTATCAAGGATATGTCGATATTTTTGATGCAGGTCCAACCATTGAAGCCAATATTGATGAGTTGCGTGCAGTTAAAGAAAGCCAATTTTTAACTGTCAAAATTACTAATGAAGCGACAGTGGGTAAAACACAATACCTTGTTGCCAATGATAACTATCACGACTATCGGGCTATGTTAATGAAGCTTGATCTCGTAGATAACATTCTAAATTTAAACCATGAACAAGCTGAAAAACTCGGTGTACAAGAAGGGCACGCTGTTCGTGTGTTATCACTAAATCCTATGGAAGTATCCTGATGTCAAACTCTTTATTTATAAACGGTGTCTGGTTACAAGGCAGCGGTACAACATTTGTAAAAACAAACCCAGTTGATAACCAAACTGTATGGTCAGGTACTGAAGCTACAGCTGCAGATGTTGAAAAAGCTTGCCAAGCTGCACGTACAGCATTTCCTGCATGGGCACGTTTAGCTTTTGCAGAGCGCGTTGCAATTGTAGAAAAGTTTGCAGAGCTGCTTGAAGAAAATAAAAAACATTTAGCTGAAGTAATTAGTCAAGAAACCAGTAAGCCTTTTTGGGAAACGTTAACTGAAGTTCAGTCAATGATTGGCAAAGTTGCGATTTCGATTCGTGCTTATCATCAACGTACTGGCGAAAGCTCAACTGAAATGGCAGATGGTGTGGCATCTTTACGTCATCGTCCACATGGTGTACTTGCTGTTTTTGGCCCATATAACTTCCCTGGCCATTTACCAAATGGGCATATCGTTCCTGCTTTGCTTGCTGGCAACACAGTTGTGTTTAAACCAAGTGAATTAACGCCTTGGACTGCTGAAGAAACTGTAAAACTTTGGCAACAAGCAGGTTTGCCAAATGGTGTAATGAACTTAGTTCAAGGTGGCCGTACTACTGGTGAAGCCTTGGCTGCTTCTCATGAAATTGATGGTTTATTGTTTACCGGAAGTGCAAACACTGGTTACCACTTGCATAAGCAAATGGCAGGTGCGCCTGAGAAAATTCTTGCGCTTGAAATGGGCGGCAATAATGCATTGATTATTGATGGAATTGAAAATATTGATGCGGTTGTTAACCTCACTATTCAATCTGCTTTTGTTTCGGCAGGTCAGCGTTGTACGTGTGCACGCCGTATCTTGATAAAAAATGGCGCTGAAGGTGATGCATTTATTCAACGTTTTGTTGAGGTTGCTAAAAACCTGAAAGTTGGCCGTTGGAATGATGAGCAACAACCATTTATGGGTGGTGTAATTTCATCAGTTGCTGCGACAAACATGATGAATGCTCAGCAAAAGTTACTTGAGCTTGGTGCTAAAAGTTTATTGCTAATGACGCGTCCTCAAGAAGACAGCTCGCTACTTACTCCAGGTATTGTTGATGTAACAGGTGTGGCGGGGATTCCAGATGAAGAATATTTTGGTCCGCTTACCACCATTCAACGTTATGACAGTTTTGATGAAGCATTAAAAATTGCCAATGCAACTCGTTTTGGTTTGTCTGTTGGATTGGTTTCTCCAAAACGTGAACTATTTGATGACTTACTCATTGAAGCGCGTGCCGGTATTGTGAACTGGAACAAACCATTAACAGGTGCTTCAAGTGCTGCGCCATTTGGTGGTGTTGGAGCTTCGGGTAACCACCGTGCAAGTGCGTTTTATGCTGCTGACTACTGTGCTTGGCCAATGGCTTCACTTGAAAGTGAAAGCTTGACGTTGCCAGAAAAATTATCTCCAGGGATTGTGTTGCCTTAACACTAGGGAAAGAAAAAATGAAAGGATATGAAGTAAATTTTGATGGTTTAGTGGGGCCAACACATCACTATGCGGGTTTGTCTTTTGGTAATGAAGCATCAACCAAAAACCGTAACAATACCTCGAATCCAAAATTAGCAGCAAAACAAGGCTTATTAAAAATGAAAGCCTTGGCTGATATGGGAATGAAACAAGGTGTACTTGCTCCGCATGAACGCCCACATGTTCCAATGCTACGCCGTTTAGGTTTTACTGGAGATGACATTAGTGTTGTTGCTCAAGCAATGCGCTATTCACCAGAGCTATTGTCATCTTTAAGTTCAGCTTCTCCAATGTGGACTGCAAATGCTGCAACTGTTTCACCTTCGGCTGATAGCCAAGATGAGCGCGTGCATTTTACTGCGGCTAACCTGAACAATAAATTTCATCGTTCAATTGAAGCTGAAACTACAAGCCAAGTCTTACAAGCCATCTTTAAAAATGAACGTCACTTTGTACACCATGAAGCTTTACCACAAGTGGCTTTGTTTGGTGATGAAGGGGCAGCAAATCACAATCGTTTAGGTGGTGATTATGCTAAGCGTGGTGTTCAGGTCTTCGTTTATGGTCAGCAACATTTAAATAATGGTTTACCGGGACCAAAGCGTTATCCAGCACGTCAGACACGTGAGGCAAGTGAAGCAATTGCGCGTTTGCACCGTTTAGATGATGCACATACGGTTTTTGTTCAACAAAACCCAGATGTGATTGATCAGGGTGTTTTCCATAACGATGTGATTGCGGTAAGTAACCAACAGGTTTTATTCCACCATCAACATGCTTTCTTAAATCAAGATCAGGCATTTGCTGAAATTCGTCAAAAGATGGCAAGCATCGGTGAAGACTTTATTTCGATTGAAGTACCTGAAAACCGCGTTACTGTGGACGATGCGGTTGCAACATATTTGTTTAATAGCCAGATTTTGACTCGTCCAGATGGCGGCATGACCATTGTTGTACCAGAAGAGTCTCGCCAAAATGCTGCGGTATGGAGCTATTTGAATGATATGATTCAAATGGGTACACCAATTGATGCAATTCAAGTGTATGACCTACGTGAAAGTATGCGTAATGGTGGCGGTCCAGCTTGTTTACGTTTACGAGTGGCATTAAATGAAACTGAATTAAATGCTGTAAATCCAAAAGTTCTTATGAATGATCAATTGTTTATGACGCTTAATCAGTGGGTAGATAAACATTATCGTGATCGTTTAGCTCAAGAAGATTTGGCAGATCCGCACCTACTCATGGAAAGCCGTATGGCGCTTGATGAACTGACTAAAATTTTAGGTTTGGGTTCGGTTTATCCTTTCCAAAAATAATGAGGAGGTGACATGCAAGATTTTCTAGCATTAACCTTACAAGGTGAGCTGCCTGCAACGCGCGAGGGAAAACAAGCAAATTTTTCTTGGCGTTGGTTAGGTGAGGGGCTTCTTGAATGTACACCACATAAGCAGTACGACAAAGCTGTCGTACTGTCAGCTGGAGTACATGGGAATGAAACAGCACCAATTGAGTTGTTATCTCATCTTTGCACCGATTTATTTGCCGGACGCTTAAAACTTGCAGTGAGATTATTGCTTGTATTGGGTAATCCGTATGCAATGCGTCAAGGCAAGCGTTATGTACATGATGATGTAAACCGTATGTTCTGTGGTGGGTATAAAAATCTGCCTTTAACTGAAGAGTCTAAGCGTGCCGAGGTTTTAGAGCAGGCAGTTGCTACTTTCTTTAAAGAAAGTACAAGTAATGCTAAGCGCTATCACTATGATTTACATACAGCAATTCGTGCTTCATTATTACCAACCTTTGCTCTATTACCTTATCAAACGCATGACTATGATGCTGATTTGACAGCAAGCCTTGAAGCTGCTGACTTAGATGCTTTGGTTTATCACAGGGCTGCGGGTAAAACATTTACACATTTTACAAGTGAAAGCTTTAAAGCTGCGAGTGCAACTTTGGAGTTAGGCAAAGCTTTGCCATTTGGACAAAATGACTTGAGCCAGTTTGCCGCAATTGATGAAGTTATTCGCAATGTCGTTTCTGAACAAGCTTTACCGTTAAGAAATAAAACAAAAATTCGAGTGTTTCAGGTATCGGATTCTTTAATTAAAAAAGATGAGGATTTTCAGATGAATTTATCTGCTGAAGCTCCGAACTTTTCGACATTTACCAAAGGTGAAATCATTGCGATACAGCCTTCGGGTAATTATGTGGTCGAGCAAGATCAGGTCTGGATTTTATTTCCAAACCCAAATGTGAAGATTGGTTTACGTGCAGGTTTGGTTTTAACCGAAACACACTCATAATTTTTAGATAAATAAAAAAGGGCGATGAATCGCCCTTTTTTATTGCTAACTTTAATTAGTTAGTGCCGAAAAGGCCTTTAACGAAAGATTTCTTTTCAGTTTTTTGTGTAGAGCCTTGAGCCCCTGCATTTACGTTTGCATTTGCACTGATTCCAACCGGAGCAACATTAACACCAACATTTACGCCTGTTTGAGCGTTGACTGCATGAGCTGGTTGAGCTGCATTTAATTGTGCTTGAGCATCAGCTTTAGTACCCGTAACAAATTCTTTTTGCTCTGCTTGATTTTGAGCTACGCGAGCTTTAACTGCATCTACACGTGCTTGAGCATCAGCTTGTTTTTCAGCGCTAAATTCTTTTTGTTCAGCCTGTTTTTCAGAAACTTTGGTTTTTACTGCATCAAGATGTGCTTTTGTATCAGCTTTAGCTTCAACTGCTAAGTTTTTAGTACCTGTTGCAGCTTTAGTCGCTAAATTTTTTGTCCCTGTTGCTGCTTCAGTAGCAAAATGTTTAGTGCCTGTTACAGCATCAGAAGAAAGTTCAGCTACTTTTCCTGTTGTTTTTTTAGTTGCTTTAACCGTAGCGTTAGCAGCTACATGACCAGCATGTTTTGCAGTGCTACCTACAGTATGTGCAGTATTTTTAACTGTATTTGTTACGCCACTAACAAGTCCACCCGGTTGTACATTTACTTGAGCAGAAGCGTCCGCATTAATGCCCGCACTTTGTGCAAAAATAGAAGCAGAGGCAAGAACGCTTGCAGTCACGATAGCTGTTTTCATCATTTTCATTGCGATATCCTTCAAAGAATATACCCTTTTAGTGAGGTATTTCATAAACGCAATCGCATCATATCTAAGGCTTGATTCGCTTGGGAATCACCTTAATCAAAACGTTACAACAGCATTACAGTCATTCAACACATTAGGGAGAAATTGTGGAGAAAAGAAAATATTAATAATAAAGTGAAATAGATACCGATATTTTATGATTTAAAAACGAGCAAAATACTTTTCGTCTTTTTCTTTTCTAAAATAAAAATACCCAAAAATATTTAACATGACCATTTTTCTATATCTGTAAAGATGATTCTTTTTTCATTTTTTATTCGAGATAACGGCATAGTTATTGCTTATTATGAGAATAAGGTGCTTTTTGGCGCTTTTTTGAACCATATTCTGCCAGAAATATAAACGTAAAGGGCAGAACTGTATTTTTGCTTATTCGGGAAAAGATGATTTTGCTTTTCTCATGTTTATATATTTCATGAAATAGAAATTTCACATGAAATATATCTTAAGAAATAGCGCTTTATTTCGAATAATCAAAAATAAATATAGATGTCTATAAACAAAATAACAGAGATCTTAAATGATGAAAATTATTGCTTCCCTTTTCATATTGGTCGGCTTAGTCGCCGTTGTTCTCTATTTTAAGCCAACAAACGGTGCATCTGAGGTGCTCAATTCTGCTTTAAACAAGTCAAATTCATCACAACCAGACACTTCATCTTTACTTTCTAAACTTAAGGAGCCTGCTCAACCTAAAAACTTATCTTTAAATTCAACTCAACCCAAACCCGTATCAGAAGATACTGTTCCTTTTTATGACACAAAAAGTGATCCTTCGATTCAACCGATTGATCCAGAAAAAGATCCAGCAAATGAAATAAAAGCGAAATAAGTAAATTGTTAGTTGAAAAACTACGGAGAAAAATAATGCAAAGTAAAACGTTATTTCTATTAGGTCTATGTACGATCTTAAGTACAACTGCATCCGCTGTTCCTTTGGACGCTAAAGGTGCCAAACAGCAGTTAAATCAAGCAGCAAAACAAAAAGTATTTCAGGGTAAAATTAATTTAGATGCTTTGGTTACCAATGAATCTAATGATCTTATTGTTGAATACAATATTCCTTCGGAAAGTGTGGCTACAGGTTTGGAGCGACGAAATTATATTGCTGCAAATAAAAAGAATATCCAGTCAAGGTTTAATCGTGGTGTAGGGGTACAAGTACTTCGGGACTACAATAATTTACCTATAGCTTTTTACCGAATTAGTAATAAAGAAGCTTTGGTTGATTTGCTTAATGATCCGAACGTTAAGGCTGTATATCCAAACCGGATTAATCAGGCGACAACCATGGAAAGTTTGCCTTTAATTAACCAGCCTCAAGCTAATACCAAAGGCTTTAATGGAACTGGTTCTAGTGTGGCTGTGCTTGATACGGGGGTAAATTACTTACATTCGGATTTTGGTTGTACAGCAGTTAATTCACCTTCAAGTACGTGCCGTGTCGTTTATGCATTTGATAGTGCCCCAGATGATGGCTCACTTGACGATAATGGTCATGGTAGTAATGTTTCAGCGATTGTGTCTAAAGTTGCCACCAAAACAAAAATTATTGGAATAGACGTTTTTCGGTCAGGTTCAGCCTATGATAGCGATATCCTTGCAGGGATTAACTGGGCAGTAAATAACGCTAAAACATACAATATTAAAGCGATCAATTTAAGTCTTGGTATTCCTGGTGTTAAATACAAATCTGAATGTAGTAATAGTAGTTATGCAACGGCGTTCGCAAATGCGCGAGCTGCTGGGGTAGTACCAGTAGTTGCATCAGGTAACGATGCATTTTCTGATGGTATTTCTTCACCTGCTTGTGTTGCTGGAGCGGTAAGAGTAGGTGCTGTATATGATAGTAATATTGGTGGTGTTTCATGGGGGAACCCAGTGAAATGTTCTGACCCAACCACGGCAGCAGACAAGGTGGCATGTTTTAGTAACGGGGGCAGTCTTGTGACTTTATTGGCACCAGGGGCAATGATTACTGCGGGTGGTTATACTATGGGAGGTACTTCTCAAGCCACGCCACATGTGGCTGGCGCAATTGCGTTATTAAGAGCAAACAGTGTTACACCAACTGAAACTATTGATCAGACCATTAATCGTTTAAAAACCACGGGTAAACCTATTACAGATTCAAGAACAGGTTTGGTTTTCCCACGTATTGATTTACTGGCGGCAACCAATGGTTTAACCGTTAACTAAATAGCATATTTATAATTTCTTATTAGGTCCAAGAAATTTAAATGGCTAGCGCTCGTTGCAAAAGATTACTTCTGCAACGAGTTTTTTTATGGGAGTTTTTTAACCACACTTCGCTAAATTGGCTTTACTAAAATTGCTCTGTAGCTTTTTAAAATTATTTTGAATTGCGGGATCTTGGATATTAAAAGTGGTTGAACTTTTCGTTGTTGAGTTGATGGCTTGACTTAATATGCCAGAAGAATCTGGATATTGCTCCGTAAATGATTGAGCTGAAATTAACCCTTTATTGTTAAAAATCCAGTGCTCAGTAACTTGGCCACCACCTAAATAACCCGTAAATTCAATCATACAAGCTTGTTTATCGTGTTTAATGAGTTTGGCTACATTACCTGTCGTGGTGGGATAAGCTTCAATATTAGTATCTTGTTCTAAAACTTGTGCCTGAGAATAAGAAGAAACGGATTTTGTGGTTGCACAAGCAGTTAGTGCTACACAGCAGAGTGTTGAAAAGAGAAGTTTTTGACTATTCATAAGGCACATTCCTCGCTCTTTGTAGTATTTTTAAATGTCTGTATTTTTTAAAAAGCGCGAAATGATTGCGCTATTCAAACTCAATCTTAATTGGTCGTCGTGCTAGATTTGCTTAACTCACCTTGTTCAATTGGTATGTTTTGGCCATTTCGGCTACTAGTAAGATTTTGTTTGGCTTGTTCTATTTTCTGTTCAGTAAACACTTTCGCTGTATCTGCTTTTTGTTGAACGACCTCTGCTTTTTCAGCTGTAAATTCTTTAGTACTTTGCCATTTTTCACTAATTTTTTGTGAAGTGTTTTCGGAAGCACCTTGAATAGAATCACCTAAATTTTGTATGCCTTTTCCTGTTTTATATAATAGGACACGTCCTAAACTTGGATTGTCACCATAAGGTTGCGTCTTAGGTGCTACTTCATTTACTTGTTGTGTCTGTGTTGTTTCAGCAAAAAGGGTTGATGAGGCCAGTATAGAGCTTGCAACGCATAACACTTGTAAGGTTTTCATTTGGATCAATCTCCCCAATTACTTTAAAAGTTGAAGTGCTGATCTTACTGTTAAAAATAAATCTTGTGCAGGCATGTGATAAAACCCATACGATTTAATTACGAGAATTCATCATTTAACAGCAATTGACTTACTCTTCTGAGACTTATAAATAAAATTCAGACTTAATAAGTTCTATAAACGTATCTCTTGCTTTATGGTTGCTCACGTTTTTATGCCAGAAAAAGTGATTTTGCATAAAGGCAAGATGTTCAAACTTATAGCTTTGAATATGAGCTAAATTTTTATATTGCTCATAAATACTCTTAGGGACTAAAGCCACACCAGAACCTGCACTCACACAACCAATAATCGTGGCATAACTGGTAATGCTGGTGATGGGAAGTGAAATATTCTTGAGTTTAAGCCATTCTTCTAAAGCTGCACGGTAAGGGCAGCCTTCAGTCCACATAAAAATTTCTTTACCAATCAGATCTTCTTGGCAATGAATTTCACCCAAAGAGTGAGATGCAATCAAGACCATGTCTTCTTGGTAAATACTGAGTTTATTCAGCATCGGAAACTCAATATTACCTGCGACAATTGCACCATCAAGTTTGTGCTGAGAAATATCAACTAATAACTGTTTCCATGTGCCAGTAATAATTTGAATGGAAACTTCTGGAAAACGTTGATGATATTTTGCAAGTAAATTGGGCAGGCGAGTTGTAGCAGAAGATTCAATTGCTCCAATTTTCAATGGGCCAGAAGGTGGGGCATCAGGGTGAACACTTCGTTTCGCTTCATCGCATAGCGCTAAAATTTTATGGCAATAATCGAGAAAGATTTCTCCTGACGGTGTGAGTTTTAAAGCTTTCCCTTCACGATAAAACAATGGTGCGCCGAGTTCTTCTTCAAGCTGCTTAATGCGTGTAGTGATATTGGAGGGTACGCAATGTAGTTGTAGTGATGCTTTAACCATGGTCCCGCATTCAACCACGGTCTGAAACATTTTTAACTGGGTAATATCCATATTTAATCATTCACTTTTAATGAATATTTGACTCAATATAAGTTAATTTTATTCAACTATCTATGTGCATATGATGAAAGAGTTCCATTTCATTAGTGTAGATTTAACATGGCAATTTCTCTTGCTGCGGAAACCCAGCCTCCAGCTTTTAAGCTTTACTTATGTATTGCTATTACTGTCTTTTGTTGGGGGTATTCACCTATTGGTGTACATAGTGCCTTGCATTCATATACACCGCAGCATATTGCCTTGCTCCGCTTTTTAATTGCATCAGTTTTTTTACTGCTTTTGGTCATGAAAAAAGGTATTCAGCCTTTAAATTGGAAAGATGTTCCTGCGCTAGGTGTATTAGGATTTTTCTCTGTAACGCTACATCACTTACTTATAAATACCGGGCAGCAGTATGTGACTGCGGTTGCATCTAGTATTTTGAGTCAATCTATTCCGCTATTCACTTTTATTATTTCAGCTTTGCTTTTTAAAGAAAAAATTCGTTTCAAACAGTGGTTGTGTATTTTGCTTGGCCTTTGTGGCGCCGTGTTGGTGGTTAGTGGAGATCATGGTTTTGGTGTACCGAGTCCTTATAGTTTATTGATAGTTTTAGCTGCAATTGCATGGGGGCTTTATTTTAATTTATATAAAAAATTTGCCTTAAATTATGATGCTTTGAGCATGATGTGCTACATCATTTGGTTCGGGACCATTCCTTTATTATTTTATAGTGCTCATTTACCTAGTGAAATTTTACATGCTACTTGGCAAGCCAATATGTCAGTTATCTTATTGGGTATTTTCCCAAGTGCAATGGCTTATGTACTTTGGGGATATGTACTTAAAAATATGCCGTTAACGATTGCATCGAATTTTTTATATTGTTCGCCGATTGTCGCGATGAGTTTGGCAGTTGTTTTCTTAAATGAAAAACCATCAATGATGGTGCTGCTAGGTGGAGTAATTATTGTAGGGAGTTTGGTGTGGATGAATTGGTGGAATAGGCGTACTATCGAATAAGCATATGTAATGCGCTACTTGCTTTAAGAGAATGAGATGATTGTTGTTACCTTGACCTATAAAAAACCATTAGCCGAAGTTGATGCTGTACTCAAAGAACATATTGCGTTTTTAGATCATTACTATGAGCAAAAGAAGTTTTTAGCGTCGGGTCGCCGTGAAAATAGAGTAGGTGGGGTAATTTTGGTTCTCAGCTCTTCTATTCAAGAAGCCGAGGAAATCATGAAAAATGATCCATTTTATATTCATGATGTGGCCAATTATGATTTTATGTGGTTTGAGCCATCGAAAAGTTTAGAAGAAATTAAAGAATTTATTTGAAAAATAATTTTTATTATTTAAAGTAAGTTTTTTTGGTAAGAAAGGATATTATTTTATATATTTTAATAAATCCTCTTAAGTTTTTATTTTGGAAATTATATGAATAGTAGCGATATGATGTTTATAATCCCTTTAAGTTATAGCGAAAGGGAGAAAGAAATCTTTTTTCTTAAAGATCTTTTAAATAAGTTTGATAAAGATAGTTTAATTGGTTGTAATGTTTTTGTTAGTAATAATATTTATAATCTAGAGGTTATTTTAGCTTTAAACTTTGAAAATGAAATAGAAGAATTTAAATTTTGGATTAAAGAGAGGTACTCATCAAAAGCTAATATTATGCAGTTAAAATATTGTTTTAGTGATTATTTTTTTCATATTCAAA
>NZ_JEYB01000083.1:0-12742 GCF_000582255.1 Acinetobacter sp. 1566109
CATAGACGTCACCTCTTTAACTAATGATATCTGTATTTCACATTTTTGGAGTCGTCTAACCGCAGGCTTAGCTCATCCCCAGGGTCCCCATCAAATTGATACCCTCCTTCTCACCGTCCTTGTTAAGGAAAATAACTCTTGGTGTATTCAGGCGCTAGAAAATGTGACTTTAACGAACCCACGCACAGGAGAGATCATACTTAGAAATTTATGAAACAGAGCAATATAATTTTTTAAGTAATTTATAGACATAAAAAAAGCCCTTGTCATTAACAAGGGCTTTTAAGAATTTGGCGGAAGCGGTGAGATTCGAACTCACGGAGGACTCACACCCTCGTCGGTTTTCAAGACCGGTGCATTAAACCGCTCTGCCACGCTTCCAACGAGCGTTATAATATAAACAAAAATGCAAGTTGGCAAATCTTTTATTTAATTTTTAATTCAAACGCTCAAAATAAAAACAAATCTATTTAAATTTCATCATTTTTAGGCTTTTCATAACGAATTGCATTGATATACCAAAGCTTTTTACCTAAAGGAGTGTGCACTTCAACCTCATCATCGACTTGTTTACTCAAGAGTGCACGTGCCATTGGCGACTCAATCGAGATATGTTGAGGATGATGATCATAAATTTCATCAATCCCTACGATACGTAAAGTTTTTTGTTCACCTTCTTCATTTTCAATTTCGACCCAAGCGCCAAAGTAAACTTTGCCTTCTTGCTCGGGAGCATAATCGACAATTTTTAACTCTTCTAAACGTTTTCCTAAATAGCGTACCCGTCGATCAATTTTTCTAAGCAGCTGCTTATTGTACTGATAATCGGCATTTTCACTGCGGTCGCCAAGGCTTGCCGCCCAATTCACTTTCTTTGTGATTTCTGGTCGTTCTTCATGCCAAAGTTGTTTTAATTCAGCAACTAATTTGTCATGTCCTGACCGAGTGATTAAGTTAGATTTCATGATAAAAAACCACTGATGAACAACATACTGCTTACAAGATGTAGCATTTTATACCCTATTTACTCATATCAGAAGTGTATAAATTTTCTTCCTTAATAAATTCATGTTGTTATGTTGATATATCGAATATTTAATTGTTCAAAATTTGACAATCTTTTTTTTGAAGATTATGATGCGCGCATCTTAAATGTTGAGTATTTTTTAACCCAACCAAAAACTTTGTAGATTTTCTACATAGTTTATTTTTTTCATTTCATGTCATTTTGAATGACGTCATGACTGCCCACCCCTTATTGAATTTATCAACTTTTAAAAGTTATGGCAGCTTTTTGTCTGGCTTTTAGGGCATAAATTATCTGTAGCGGAGACAACATGCACAGTAATTCAAGTTCTGGGTCGAGGCTTGGCCTTAGCTCTTTATTTTCTTCTCTCCCATTGAAAGTTCTTGCACTCAGCACTATGTTTTTTCCCTTTCATAGTATTAATGCAGGAAAAACCCTACAGTACAATACTGTAGTTAACACCAACACATTAACCGTAGTTGCTGTAGAAAGCCCAACTACTGTTTTTAAAGAAGATCAATTTTTACATGGCTTCGGTTATGACTTGGCTCGTAACTATGCACAAAGCTTAAATGTAAAGTTGGACTTCAAAATCGTGGCAGATAACGCCACCGCACTCAAGTGGGTCCAGCAAGGTAAAGCAAATCTTGCCATGACGACCGCGAGCTTAAGCTCAATCGAGAACAAAGGTTTAATGTCTTTTTCTGCAAGTTGTGGTGACATCGTAAATTTGCAAAAAAATGGATTAAATCCCGATTTAAGCTGGGTGTTTAAACAAGCAGATGATCCTCTTACACAAACAGCCAGTGGTTTTGTTTGTCAAAGCAAGCAAAATGGTCTGACTCAACAACTGGCTTCATTTTACAACCGTAACGTTGTAAAACCTGAGTCTTGGTCGACGATTCAACGTGATATAAGTACACGTCTACCTATTTACAAAGCCAGCTTTAAACAAAGCGCGGCCAAGTATGATTTAGATTGGCATTTGCTTGCAGCAATGAGCTATCAAGAATCGTATCTTAAGCCAGAGTCTGTTTCACCAACAGGCGTACGCGGGTTAATGATGTTAACCAACAGTACAGCTCGGGCAATGGGTGTAAGTAACCGTAGCGATCCAGCGCAAAGCATTCAGGGCGGTGCGAAATATTATGATCTCATGCTAAGTGAGTATGGTGATATTCCCTACCCAGATCGTAACTGGTATGCCCTTGTGGCCTACAATATGGGTCCGGGAGCAGTCAACCAGATCCAGAAGCGCTTACAAACCCAAGGAAAAGACCCAAACCAATGGGTTAATCTCTATGACTATTTACAACGCAATCAAATGCGAAATGGTCGATACAAACAAGCGGTACAGTATGTGACTCGTATCCGTGCTTATCTTGAGCATATTAAAACGGCTCAAACACGAATCAATATCTAGTTTTATTGTTTTAAAAGTTGATAAATTCATTGTTTGTATCAATAAAAAGCTTACCTCTTGGGGTAAGCTTTTTATATGAATTCTTTTAGAATTAAGCTGTTTGTTCTAATACTTTCTTGAACAAATCTTTTTGTTCTTGGCTTGGTTTAGCTGTTTGTAAAGCCATTAACTGAGACATGTCGCCTTGAACTTTAATTTTACCAGTCATGAATGCTTGCATAGCTGCAGCCATATCAAACTCTAGGAATACTTTACGTAAAGTTTCAGCATCCATGTTTAAAGTTGTTTTGGCATTTGAAGACAAACCTTTTTGGATTTTACCCCCATCTAACGCTAATTCGGTATTTCCAGAAGCATCTGTAACTACTAAATTAATTGCCAAATTCGCAAGAGCTGGTGGCAAATTAAGATCACCTGCTTCAGCAGTTAATTTTTCGACAGTCGCAAACCAATCATCAGTTAAAAATGCAGGCATGATTCTTCCTCAAATTTATTTGTTCAATTTCTCTAGTTAGTTGCCTATCCAGACAACATCATATGAAGCACTTCTGCTTGTGCGTTGTTATAGCATGTAATTTTAAGGTTGGGCTATGACTTTTTGTACGGAACATTCATTTTTTAGTATTTTGATACATTAAAGGCACTTGTTTATAAAATGCCTTTAATTGACTTACTTAATTGTTTTATTCAGCAGCAAAACTTAAGTTCACGACATCTAAACGTTTTTTAAGTTCTTCAGGGTCTTTAAAGTCGATCTCGCGCTGAGAATCTAGCGCTTCGAAATCAAACAAATCACGGTCTGCTAACTGAGACGGAGACACGTTTTGTAACGCACCAAAAATACTGTGTAAACGTTTCGGATATTGTTTATCCCACTCACGTAACATTTCATTAAGCATGGCACGTTGTAAGTTCTCTTGTGAACCACAAAGGTTACACGGGATAATTGGGAACTTACGTAATTCGGCATATTTGATAATGTCTTTTTCTTCAACATAAGCTAAAGGACGAATCAAAATATTTTTCTTATCCGAAGACAAAAGCTTAGGTGGCATTGCTTTTAAGCTACCGCCATGGAATAAGTTCAAGAAGAAAGTTGCAATGATGTCATCACGATGATGGCCTAACGCAACTTTAGTGGCACCAATTTCTTGAGCAAAGCCATAAAGCGAACCACGGCGCAAACGTGAACACACTGCACAGTATGTTTTACCTTCAGGTGTTAAACGCTTGGTAATGGTATAAGTGTCTTTTTCCAAAATGTAATATGGAATGTTATTTTCTTCCATATAGCGTGGTAACACATCTTCTGGAAAGCCCGGCTGTTTTTGGTCAAGGTTAACCGCAACAATATCAAAGTTGATTGGTGCAATACGTTTGAACTGCAACAAAATGTCGAGCAAGGTATAACTGTCTTTACCACCAGACACACACACCATGACCTTGTCACCATCTTCAATCATGTTGAAGTCACGGATGGCATGTCCAACTTGACGGCGAAGCTTCTTAAGCAAACGATAATAGGCCGAGCTTGTTGGAAGTTCAGGCTTAAAATTAAATCCTTCGTTGGACTCAACTGGCGCGTACATAGACGAGATATACCCATAAATAAAAATACCGCGCAATTTTATATGATTCGGACGGGAATCGCATCAAAAGAATAGTTTCAATTCTTGAAGTCGTCATAATGCTCAGGCATGATGCAAAAGCAGTGCTCCATTTTGACCGACGAGTTCATTTTTTGCGCAAAATGCTTACTTTTTGGACTTTTCCACAGTTTTCCACAAAACCTGTGGATAAAATTGTGGATTTCTTAATACTTGACAAACTGTTTTCACCTTCTGTTAAGGGTTTTATTTAAATTGATCATTTTTTAACCAATGATTTTTGCCTTTAATTTTCAAATAGTTAGACAAGTCAATAGAATCATTTTAAAAATTTTTTTTAATTTTTTTTGATGATCATTCGAACAAAACAGCTTGATTTTTTAAAAGAGCAAAAATAAAAAAAATTACACAAAACTTCTTTCTGTAATATTTTTTGATAAACTCTTTGACTAGTTACGAATACCTTAAAATTGTGAATAACATAAAATGAAAAATTCGGTTCAATATCTTTTTTCGTGTTTACTGGGGATGACCACTTTTTCGGTAGGTATAACACCGACTTTAGCGGGTCAAATGTACATTTACCAAGACAAAAATGGCAGCACTTTACTTACTAACCGTAAAAGCTATGACCATTCACTCAAGAAAGTAAAGGTGACTTACTACCCCGATAGTAATATTCATAGTTATACAAACTGGGGCACTTCAGAAGCTTCTGTTCTACCAAGCTATAGCAAAAATAAAAATGCTTTTGACCATATTATTAAACAGGCAGCACAACAGCATGGTGTATCCGAAGGTCTAATTAAGGCAGTCATGCATACCGAATCTGGTTTTAATGTGAATGCTCACTCTCCTGTGGGTGCGCAAGGTTTAATGCAACTCATGCCAGCTACTGCTCGCCGTTTTAACGTATCTAATGCTTATGATCCTCAGCAAAATATCTTTGCTGGTGCTAAATATCTAAGTTGGTTGCTCAAACGATTTAACGGCAATACGCAAATGGCTCTTGCGGCTTATAATGCAGGTGAAGGGAACGTGGATAAATACGGCGGCATTCCGCCATTCCGTGAAACCCAAGATTATGTACGACGAGTCACAAGTCGATATCAAAACTTATATTCTTCTGGTGTAAGCCTTTCATCTTTTAGTAATTCAAATATTTCTACCCAGACTGTAAATCAGCCAGAGTTGACCCAAACCACCACAACTCAACAAGTATCGGCTAAACCTGTTAAATATTCTTCTGCACGCCAAATCGTGACATTGTCTGATGGCACCTATACCGATGCACCAACAGGGACTTATGTCACCAATAATGCAACGGCAATTGCCCATATCAGAATTGAGTAAAATTAAAAACCGCATACTTTGCAGCTCATGCTTTAATAAGGCCCATCGTCTAAAAATTGTAATGATCTATTACCCCGACCCTAGTATTTAGACGGGCCTTATAAATAACTTGTTTAATTTGAATACATTCGTATACCGGAAAGAATGTATCGATTCCTTATTTTTTCCTTGAATTTTTCCCCCAAGCGCCGCATATTAGCTGAGTGATTTATAATTTATAAATCAGATAATATTTTATTTATAAGAGGATTTTCTCAATGATGCGGATTGGTTTGTTTTTGCTTACCAACCTCGCGGTACTGGTTGTAGCTGGCATTATTTTGTCACTCTTCGGTGTCGGTAGTTACCATGGCGCGGGTGGCTTAAATCTAGGCAACCTTTTAGTCATCTGTTTTGTGTTTGGTATGGTGGGCTCTTTAGTCTCTCTATTTATGTCCAAATGGATGGCTAAGAAAACTACTGGTACAGAACTGATTGACCCAAATGCTCCTCGTAACCAAGCTGAAAGCTGGTTATTGCAAACAGTCGCTGAACTTTCTCAACGTGCTGGTATTAATATGCCAGAAGTTGGTATCTTCCCTTCATATCAGTCTAATGCTTTCGCAACAGGCTGGAATAAAAATGATGCGTTAGTTGCCGTTTCAAGCGGTCTACTTGAGCGTATGAACAAAGATGAGCTACGTGCCGTGCTTGCGCACGAGATTGGTCACGTTGCAAATGGTGACATGGTTACCTTGGCACTCATCCAAGGTGTTGTAAACGCCTTTGTTATGTTCTTTGCTCGTGTAGTAGGTGATTTTATCGACCGTAATGTTTTTGGTCGTCAAGACAATGAAGCACCTGGTATGGGGTACTTCCTCATTACGATGGTTTTAGATATCGTGTTCGGTATTCTAGCTTCTGCTATTGTAATGTGGTTCTCTCGTTACCGTGAATACCGTGCAGATGAAGCCGGTGCACGTTTAGCTGGTAAACAAGCAATGATTTCTGCTTTATTACGTTTGCAAGCTGAAACAGAGTTACCAGACCAAATGCCAAAAGAAATGAAAGCGTTCGCGATTGCGGAAGGTAAAGAACAAGGTTTCAGCTTAGCTGCTTTGTTCCAAACTCACCCAACGATTGAACAGCGTGTCGCAGCTCTACATCAGTTAGATTGCCCATAACACAGTAAATAAAAAAGCCTCCAGTTGGAGGCTTTTTTATTAGGCTGAATGATGGGCCAGTCCCCAAAGAAAACTAATCCCCCACCACATTGCTAAACCAATCAGAACAAGCACCAATACCCCTAATAAATCCGGTATATGTAGCCATAGCCAACTCACAACAGGATTACGCCAGAAGGCTGAGTGTTGCTGTTTCTTTTCAAGCTTTTCATGTAAATACGGATGAATAACATGTATATCACTTTGAATCGCATATTCTTCACGAATATGGGTATGAACCACATCTAATGCTTTTCTACTAGGACGTATAAAAATATCGAAAATAGTTCCTGCAACTGGTACACACCCCACCACAGCATCGACTACAGCCAATTTTATGACGGGAGTAAGCTTGTGCTGTGGCACACCAATTTGCTTGGCTTTATATATGGCGTAGCAAGTCAGGACAAAACCCGCAACATCGCCAGCAATTGGAATAGTACTTAAAGCAGCATCGGCACCAATACCCTGCTTTGTAAAAGGAATACGGACGGCGCTATCCATCATGGTTGCAAACTTGGCAAGGTCCCGTTCCAGTGCGATGACCTGCTGCTGTGTTAGTTTTTTTTCTTGAGGCATCTAAATCAAATATATGAAGAGAAGTTAAACTTAATATACTTGATTTAATGCCTGTTTTTAAATTGTTTGCTTTTAACTTGAAGCTTTCGATTTAAACAATGAACGCAATAACACATACATAACTGGAATAAAGAATAGAACCAGTACAGTACCAAACATTACGCCACCTAAAATACTAATACCAATTTCTTGGCGGCTCACCGCACCAGCGCCTTGTGCAAATACAAGTGGAATCACACCTGCACCAAAGGCTAAAGAAGTCATTAAAATCGGTCTTAAACGCAAGCTTGCGCCTTCTAAAGCGGCCTGAATAGCATTCTTTCCTTTCTCTTGGGCTAATGCAGCAAACTCAACAATTAAAATTGCGTTTTTACATGACAATCCAATCGTGGTTAGAAGTGCAATTTGGAAATACACGTCATTTGGTAAACCAAAGATATAAGAGAAAATGACACTTCCTCCTACACCTAGCGGAATAGAAGTCATCACGGCAGCAGGAATACTTAAGCTCTCATACAAAGCAGCTAAACATAAGAAAATAAAACCTGCCGAAATCAGATATAACCATACCGCCTGATTGGTCGACTTCTGTTCTTCAAAAGACAGACCAGTCCAAGCCAAACCAATATCTTTTTGCTGGTTGACGAGTTGTTCAACATCTTTCATAGCCTGACCAGAACTGCTACCACCGGCAACATCAGCCTGTAACTGTAAAGCACTATATCCCATATAGCGTTTTACAATTTCTGGTGCCCCACCCCAGCTAAAGTTAGCAAACGAACTAAAAGGCACCATTTCATTTTGATTATTACGCACAGACCAATTATATAAATCTTCAGGTTTAGATCTGAACTCGGCATCGCCTTGAATCATGACACGTTTAATACGTCCCCGATCAATAAAGTCGTTTACGTAAGTTCCGCCCCATGCACTCGACAAAGTGTTATTAATTGCAGAGAGTTCCAAACCATTTGCCAAAGCCTGTTTCTGGTCAATTTTGATATTCAGATTTGCTTTACTATTGGTAGACTGCTTATCAAAGTTTTCAAACGTTGAATAGTTTTTATTTTGAGCCTGTAACTGACGGAACATACCATCTAAGAAGTTTTGCCCTTGTCCATTTAAATCTTGAATCCAGAAATCCAAGCCATCAGTCTGCCCCAAACCATTTACCGAAGGAGGTAAGGTCACGTTAATTTGAGCATTACTAAAATTTCTGAAATATTTCATTGCACGCTTTTGTATAGCGTCAGCCGAGTCCTCTTTCGCCGTACGTACATCCCAAGGTTTTAAAGCAATAAAGCCTTGCGCTAAATTTTGTCCTGTCCCGGCATTATTTCGACCGTAACGAATTAAAACCAGATCAACATTTTTATCTTCTTTAGTGAGAAAGTATTGGCGCACTTGTTCACCAATTTTCTGACTTTCAGAAATTGGAGCACTGTCTACCAGCTTAATTTGCACACTTAAAATACCTTGGTCTTCTTTAGGAATAAAGCCGCTTTTTAAACCACTGTAGAAGAGCATAAAAACTGCAATCAGCGCCACAAAAATCACAATAACCGATTTACTGTAATGAATACTCGTCTGAACAAGCTTGATATATTTATTTTTAAGTTGATCAATTTTTTGGTTAAACCACACTGCCCAGCGCATAGGTTCAGGATTAGGTTTTAAAATTAATGCACACAATGCAGGCGTTAAAATGAGTGCAACCGTAAGCGATAATGCCATAGCAGCAACTAAAGTAATGGAAAACTGACGGTAAATCACGCCAATTGAACCACCTAAAAAAGACATTGGAATAAAAACAGCAGTTAAAACCAATGTAATGCCGACTAATGCACCGCTAATTTCACCCATTGACTCAATTGCTGCTTCTTTTGGAGTTAAGTGCTGTTCATGCATGAGCCGCTCAACGTTTTCAACTACCACAATCGCATCATCAACCAACAAGCCGATAGCAAGTACCAGAGCAAATAACGTTAATGTGTTAATACTAAAACCAAGCACATATAAGACTGCAAAAGTTCCCAAAATCACAACCGGAACGGTAATACTCGGAATGAGTGTTGCACGCCAGCTTTGCAAAAACAGGAACATCACCAAAATTACCAAAATAATGGCTTCTACAAGCGTCTTTACAACTTCCTTAATCGACTCTTGAACAAACGGCGTATTATCTCGTGGATAAACGATTTTATAGCCTGCTGGTAATTTAGCGGCGAGCTGATCTAAGGTTTGATGGATGAGCTTAGAAGTTTGAATAGCATTTGCGCCCGAGGACAAAGATATACTTACACCCGCAGCAGGATAACCATTAATCGTGTTGAAAGACTGATAGTTTTCTGCGCCAAGCTCAACTCTTGCAATATCTTTTAAATAAACATAACTCGCCGTTTTATCTGACTTTACGACAATATTTTTAAAATCATCAACAGTCTTTAGTCGAGAACCTGCCGTCACTTTTGTATTTAGATATTGACCATCAATGACTGGTAAATCACCGATTGCACCTGCAGCAACTTGGGTATTTTGAGCAGTGATTGCATTAGCCACATCACTTGGCATTAAATTATATTGCTTTAACTTGTCTGGATTTAACCAGATACGCATCGCATATTGCGAACCGAACACATCCGTTTCACCCACCCCTTCAATACGGTTTAAGTTATCAACGACATGTGTAGTTAAATAGTCCGACAGCTCAATATTTCCGGTTTTACCAGTCGAGTCGTATAAACCAATTACCATAAAGGTATCGCCTAGTGACTTACTGACTGTCACCCCTTGACGTTGTACTTCATCTGGTAAACGGCGTATGACACCACTAATACTATTTTGGACTTGGACCTGAGCAGTATCGGGGTTGGTTCCATTATCGAAACTAATGGTAATTCGGCTACGTCCTGATGAATCACTTGATGAGCTAAAATAGAGTAAGTGATCAATCCCTTGTATTTGTTGTTCTAAAATTTGGGTAACACTTTGCTCAACCGTTTGTGCATCTGCTCCGCTATAACTTGCCGACACTGTAATTTTCGGGGGTGCAATATCGGGATACCGTTCTACGGGCAAGTGCATCACCGAAAAAATACCAAAAGCCATGACAATGATCGCCAGTACATTGGCAAAAATGGGGCGCTGAATAAAAAATTTAGATAGCATGGCTGCTCGGTATGATGTCGTTAATTAACAGGAGTAAATGCCGCTTTGAGACCTTGTGATCATCAACGAGCGGTGTAAAAAAGACAAGTGGAATTAAAACAATAAATGTAATTAAGACAAAAACAAAGCGTGATTCACTATTTCCAACAAAGCAATAAAGAACCAGTTAAATAGTGTCACTTAAAATTCATGAATTCTTCATGATCACGTCAAACTAAATCCTAATACTTGAGTCGTTTCAACTAAAACAATATGAGTAGAATTATGTTTAGAAAAGCACTTTTATGCTTAAGTTTAATTGGCTTGGTCGGTTGCAATGACGATGATAAAACCGAAACAACCCCAACTACACCAGAATATCAACTTCCTAAAATTTTAGTGATTGGACACCGCGGCGCTAGCGCTTTACGTCCTGAACATACTTTGGCTTCATATCAAAAAGCGATTGATGATGGTGCTGACTTTATTGAACCTGATCTGGTTTCAACAAAAGACGGTGTATTGGTTACTCGTCATGAAAACGAAATTGGTGGTACTACCAATATCAGTACTCTTGCCCAATTTGCAGACCGTAAAACCACAAAAAATATTGATGGTGTCAATTTAACGGGTTGGTTTACGGAAGACCTCACTTTAAATGAATTACAACAAGTTAAAGCACGTGAACGTATTCCTGAGTTCCGACCAGCAAATACGGCTTATAACGATCTGTATTCAATTCCAACACTTGAACAAGTCATTGAACTTGCCGAAGCAAATTATAAAAAAACCGGAAAGATTATTGGCTTATATATTGAAACCAAACATCCAACTTATTTTAAAAACAAAAATTTGGCCATGGAAGACACACTTCTTAAAACTCTTGCCAAATATCAATATACACGTGATATTGCCCCTATCTATTTGCAATCGTTCGAAGTCAGCAATTTAAAGTATTTAAAAGATCAACTTGATCTACATAAAACACTTAAACATGCACAAATCATTCAGTTATATGATGCAAAAACCTCTCGACCAGCAGACTTTGTTGAATCTGGTGTTTCTAAAACATATGGTGATTTAGCTACAGCGCAAAGCTTAAAAGATGTTGCTAAATATGCAAATGGTGTAGGCCCAAGCAAAAACTATATTCTCAATTTCAATAATGATGGTTCAGTACAAACTACTTCATTTATTAGCGATGCACATGCCGCTGGCTTAAAAGTACACCCATATACTTTCCGTCCAGAAAATAACTTTTTACCACAGCCTTTAAAATGTAGCGACAAACCTGCCGAGCGTTGCCCGACAGGTGCTCTAAAAGAGTTTGAAGCATATTTCAAAGCAGGTGTAGATGGCGTCTTTACAGATGACCCAGCACTCGGCCGTGAAGCAGTCAATAATTTTGAGAAAGCAACTAAATAGTTAAAGACTTAATAAAAAACAGGGCATTCAATGCCCTGTTTTTTTTACTTATCAAGACTGTTATTAAAATATAGAGGAATCCATTGGTATTGCTCTGCATTTACTTTATACACATGGCCAATTCCTGGGAATGGCAAATGTGGAGCAGCTACCCATTGCTGTTTATTTGAGATTTCAGCAAACATTTTCAAACGAGTGTTAATTGCCTGCTCAGAATTTACATCAAAATCTACACCGGTTTTTGGAGCATCAAACTGCAAAGAATGTGAGTGAACAATGTCTCCTACAAAGACAATTTGTTGACCTTTACTCTTTAATCGGAAGCTATGGTGACCCGGTGTATGCCCTTGTGTATTGATTACTTCAAAACCTTGAATGACATCGCCATCTTTAAAAGTCTTGAAAGCTTTTTTCGCTTGATACGGTGCAAGCGCAGCTTTTATATTTTTAACCGTTCCTAAATAGTTTTCTTTTTTATCTGCAGGTACAGTTTTTTCAGAAGCTGGATTTAACCAATAGTCAGCTTCACGTTCATGTGCATAAATAGTTGCATTAGGAAATACAGCTTTTCCATTTTGAGCAATACCACAAACATGGTCTGGATGTAGATGGGTTAATAAAACCGTTTTCACGTTAGCAAGTTGATAGCCTGCCAATTCAAGATTTTTAGCAATTGAACCCAACTGTGGGCCAAAACAACTTGAAGCACCACTATCAACAAGAGTTAAACTTTTACCGTCATCTACCAAGAATGCATTTACCGAAGTTTGAACCCCTTTCTCATTAACAGCGGCGTATTTTGTTAAAATTTTAGTCTTCTCAGCCTGACTCAAATTTTTAAATAACTTAGGGTCTAAATAGATGGTACCGTCAAGTAATGAGGTGATGCGGTAATTACCAAATTGATGCTTATAATATCCCGGTACTTGTTGAGCTGAGGCAGGCTCTGCATAGCTTACATGTAACCCACCCATGACAA